>URVR01000001.1 GCA_900551355.1 uncultured Eubacteriales bacterium
AGATTCCTCTACGTCTCGTGGGCTCGGAGATGTGTATAAGAGACAGAGATAGCCGTCCATCTGCGCCCTGGGGGACGCTGCCGCTTCATGCAGCTTGTTGAGGATATCGTTCATGCCTTACACTCCTTTCGCAGCCTTGTTGGCTTCCATGATCTCCGTCAGGCCCTGCACGCGGGTGTCGTACTGGGCTTCGGAGAAGTTCCGCGGGTCGGCCTGGTCGCCGTCGAAGCTGACCACGGGGATGCCGCAGGCGTCGCCGATCTGGCGGCTCATCTCATACATGAAGCCGCTCCACAGCTTGCAGGAGCGGTTGGTGTGGACCAGCATACCCTCCACATGGTTGTCCTTGCAGAGCTTGATGCGCTTGTCGCGGCTCATCTCCAGATTGATGGCGTTGGGCACCTTGCAGTAGGCGCGGATCATCTCGTCAAAGGTGTTGTAGTCGAAGCCGAAGGCATCGGCGTAGATGGTGGTGACCATGTTGATGCCCCGGGACTTCAGGCCGGTGCTGGTGGCGCGGAGGTAGGGCCAGCAGGCGATGCCCTCGAACATGATGCGGTACTTCTCCTCCGTGCGGAAGGTGGAGGTGCCGTTCTTGTGGCTCTCCTCGTACTCCTTCAGCAGCGTCTCCATGGCGTCGGCGGCGGTGGACTTGCCCCGGGCCGTGACCATGACGGCCATGTGGTTCAGCAGGTCGAAGCCGTTGAAGGGAGAGGGCACATACTTGGCGCAGCCGGTGGCCGCCAGCCATGCGCGGCTGGAGCGGCAGGAGAAGCCGGTGACTTCCTTGAACTTCTCGTCAGACCACTTCTTGCCGGTGATCTCCTCCAGCTGATGGACGGCATCCCAGAACTGGCCGGTGACGTAGGCCACCTCGGCATCGGACACCTCGTAGTCGGGGTTGAAGGGGATATCCAGCAGGATCATGGGGATGTTCAGCTCGCGGGCCAGATTCTCGTACCACTTGATCATGCAGGAGCAGATGTTGCTGCAGCACAGCAGTACGTCGGGCATGGCCACGTCCTGCTCGGGACAGGACTTCAGCTTGGCATAGGCCAGAGACACGCGGGCGTAGGCGCAGATGTCGTTGGAGTAGCCCTCGGACTCCGCCACCTCGCACATGCGGGTGCCGGCGCCGCGGGCGGCGATGCCGGCGGCCTGATTCTCGGGGTACACGGTGGCGATGCCCATGGTCTCCGGGATCTCCACGGGGAAGTTGCTGGACACCCATGCCACCTTCTCGCCCCGCTTCTTGGCCTCGATGGCGTCCACATAGGCGTCCGCCGCGATCTTGCCCAGCTTATACTTGGCGGAGTTCACATCCACCGGCTTCGGGGCCTTCTTCACTTCTTCTGCCATTTCATTTCCTCCTTGTTCCGCAATATCTAAACTCTTTACTTGTTTGCTTCCTTATATGCCCAGAGGGCCGCGCCGATGGCGCCGAAGTACTGGGCCAGCGGGTCAAAGCTCACCGGAACGCCCAGCTCCTCGCTGATGGCCTGCCGCACGGCGCTGTTTTTCGCCACGCCGCCGGACATGCACACGCGCTCCGTCACACCGGCGCGCCGGGCCAGCGCCGCCACGCGGCTGGCCACGCTGCGGCAGATGCCTGCCACCAGATCGGGCCGTTTGACGCCGGCGGCCATCTGGCTGATGACCTCGCTCTCGGCGAACACCGTGCAGGTGCTGGAGATGGCGGCGGGAGCCGTGGCCTGCGCGGCGCAGTCCCCCAGTTCGTCCACGTCCATCCGGAGGATGGACGCCATCACGTCCAGAAACCGGCCGGTGCCGGCGGCGCACTTGTCGTTCATCACGAAGTTGGACATCTTGCCGGAGGGGGTCAGGGCGATGACCTTGGCGTCCTGCCCGCCGATGTCGATGACCGTCCGCAGGTCGGGGAACACGAACCGGCCGCCCAGCGCGTGGGCCGTCAGCTCGCTGATCTCGCTGTCCGCGCCCTCATAGTTCTTCCGGCCATAACCGGTGACCACGGTGCGGGCCATGTCCGCCTGGGTCAGGCCGCAGGTGCGCCACAGCTCCGCCAGCGCCTCCGCCGGGCCGTCGGTGCCCAGTCCGCCCCGCTGCAGACTCCTGCCCGCCAGCTCCGTTCCGTCTTTGATCACGGCGCACTTGGATGTGGTGCTGCCGATGTCGATGCCAAGGGTATACATAGTGCCTCCTGCCCTTCGTAGGGTCCTTTTTGGCGCGAAAACGCGCCAACTGGTCTTACCAGTTTATTTGTATTATACAAGTTTGTGAAAAATGCGTCAATTGTGGGAGTTGCTAAAAAAATAACAATTATATGTGCATTGTCACGAGCTGCGCTTTAAATGGCCAAAGTATCCCGGATTTTTTCCGCGCGAAAGTTCCCTTTTTCCGGCAAAGCACAGGCGGCGTCCGCTTTTTCGGACGCCGCCTGCGCGCTTACGGGAGGTCCTCGATCTCCGGCTTGCCCAGGTGCATGTCCCGCCAGCCGCGGGGCAGCCCCGGACCGATCAGCGGGAACAGATGCTCCGTGTCGCTGGTGGGCTGGATGTTGTAGGTGCCATACATATTCACCAGATCGAAGCAGCTCTCCGGCACGCCCCGGAACTGATGGACGTCCGGCGTGGCGTCGTAGGGAAAGCCGCTGCTCTTTTTGGGCATGAAAAATCACCTCCGGCCTTAGTATGGCCGGAGGCGATGGGTTTCTTTCTATATTATATAATGTGGCGTTCAGCGGTAGACCTCGGCGTCGAAGTCCCGGACGATCTCGCCGCGCTGCTCGTCCCGGACGTAGACGAGATTCGTCTCGTCGAAGGCCAGACGCATGGCAAAGTCCTTGGCCTCATAGATGTCGTTGGTCTCGAAAAAGTCGCGATAGGCCGACTCCGGCTCGTGGCTCTTGCGCCAGACAACGTGAAATCGCATAGGTGCTCCTCCTGCAGAAATACCATCGGTTAACAAGGGCAAACACGCCTGCCCTTGTCAACCGATGGCAGGGGTGTATTTTTTAGTATACCCCCGCATGTGTCAAATTGCAACGGTGGGTTTTGCCAAAAAAGAACGAATAAGTTCGGCTATTTTCCCCTGCGAAAAAGTGGGATTTTTTCTTTCCCGCAGACACAGGATGTTGTATAATGAGTCGAGTTTTTGAGTAAACGGGGGATACGGAGATGAAGATCGGTTTTGACAACGACAAGTACCTGCAGCTGCAGGCGGAGCACATCACGGCGCGGCGCGCCCAGTTCGGCGGCAAGCTGTATCTGGAGTTCGGCGGCAAGCTGTTCGACGACTACCACGCGTCCCGGGTGCTGCCGGGCTTCCAGCCGGACAGCAAGATCCGGATGCTGCGGACGCTGAAGGACGACGTGGAGATCGTGGTGGCCATCTGCGCCGGCGACATCGAAAAGAACAAGATGCGGGGCGACCTGGGCATCAGCTACGACGCCGACGTGCTGCGGCTCATCGACGTGTTCCGGGATCTGGGGTTCTATGTAGGCTCCGTGGTCATCACCCAGTACGCCGGGCAGCCGGCGGCGGACGCCTTCATCAAGCGGCTGGACACGCTGGGCGTCAAGAGCTACCGGCACTATCCCATCGCCGGGTATCCCTCCGACGTGGCCCACATCGTCTCCGACGAGGGACTGGGCCGCAACGACTATATCGAGACGACCCGTCCCCTCATCGTGGTGACGGCTCCCGGCCCCGGCAGCGGCAAGATGGCCACCTGTCTGAGCCAGCTGTACCACGACAACCGCCGGGGCATCCCCGCGGGCTACGCCAAGTATGAGACGTTCCCCATCTGGAACCTGCCGCTGAAGCACCCGGTGAACCTGGCCTACGAGGCCGCCACCGCCGACCTCAACGACGTGAACATGATCGATCCGTTCCACCTGGAGGCCTACGGCGTCACCACCGTCAACTACAACCGGGACGTGGAGATCTTCCCCGTGCTGGCCGCCATGTTCCGGAAGATCCAGGGCGAGTGCCCCTACAAGTCCCCCACGGACATGGGCGTGAACATGGCGGGCTTCGCCATCGTGGACGACGACGCCTGTCAGGAGGCCAGCCGCATGGAGATCCTGCGCCGCTACTACGCCGGGTGCGTGGAGCGGGCCAAGGGACAGGCCGACGAGTGCGTGGTGCGGAAGCTGGAGCTGGTGATGCAGCAGGCCGGCGTGACGCCGGAGCTGTGCCCCGCCGTGGGCGCTTCGCTGGAGAAGGCGGAGCTGACCGGCAAGCCCGCCGGCGCCATGGTGCTGCCGGACGGCTGCGTCGTTACCGGCAAGACCTCCCCCCTGCTGGGCGCGTCGGCGGCGCTGCTGCTCAACGCCCTGAAGCACATGGCGGGCATCGACCACAAGCTGGACCTCATCCCCTCCTCCGTTATCGAGCCTATCAGCGCCATGAAAACCGACTATCTGGGCCACCGCAACCCTCGGCTCCACTCCGACGAGGTGCTGATCGCGCTGGCCATCTCGGGCCTGACCAACCCGCTGGCCGCCATGGTGCAGGAGCAGCTGAAGAAGCTGCGGGGCTGTGACGCCCATTTCTCCGTCATCATCTCGGAGGAGGACGCCAAGCTGTACAAGCGGCTGGGCATCAATGTCAGCTGTGAGCCGAAATACGAGGTCAAGTCCCTGTACCACAAGAAGTGAGGGCAGACCGCAAATACATACGGAAGCTATCCCTTTTGCCCGCGCTATGCGCGGGCAAAGCTGTCTGAAAGGAGCCTTTATGCAGACCATTCCCCAGATACTGGCCAAGGAGCTGGGCAAGCCCCAGCCATACATTGAAAACGTCATCGCCCTGCTGGACGAGGGCAACACCATCCCGTTCATCGCCCGCTACCGCAAGGAGCAGCACGGCTCCATGGACGACACCGCCCTGCGGAAGCTAGAGGATCGGCTGCGCTATCTGCGGAATCTGGAGACGCGGCGGCAGGAGGTGAAGTCCGCCATCGACGGGCAGGGCAAGCTGACGGAGGAGCTGTCCGCCGCCATCGACAACGCCGCCACGCTGGCGGAGGTGGAGGATCTGTACCGCCCCTACAAGCAGAAGCGGCGCACCCGCGCTACCATCGCCCGGGAGAAGGGGCTGGAGCCGCTGGCGCTGCTGCTGTTGGCGCAGGAGAAGGATGGCCCCGCGCCGGAGGACGCCGCCGGGGCATACATCGACCCGGAAAAGGGCGTGGAGACCTTGGCGGACGCCCTGCAGAGCGCCAGCGACATCATTGCGGAGCTGCTGTCCGACGACGCGGACATCCGGAAATCGCTGCGGGGCCTGCTGATGCGGCAGGGACACCTGCGCAGCGTGGCCGCCAAGGAGGAGGACAGCGTGTACCGGCTGTACTACGACTTCGATCAGCCGCTGCCCAAGCTGGCGGGCCACCAGATCCTCGCCGTCAACCGGGGCGAAAAGGAGGGCTTCCTCTCCGTGGCGGTGCTGCTGGATCGGGAGGCGGCGCTGCACGCGCTGCGCACGGCGGTGGTGAAGCCCCGCACACCGGCGGCGGAGTTCGTCGCCGCCGCCTGCGAGGACGCCTACGACCGGCTGATCTTCCCCTCGCTGGAGCGGGAGGCCCGCTCCACCCTGACGGACACCGCCAATGAGGGGGCCATCGGGCAGTTCGCCCTGAATCTGAAGCCCCTGCTGATGCAGCCGCCGGTAAAGGGACACGTCACCATGGGGCTGGACCCCGGCTACGCCCACGGCTGCAAGGTGGCGGTGATCGACGGCACCGGCAAGGTGCTGGACACCACCGTGGTCTACCCCACCTACGGCGAGCGGCAGAAGAAGGAGGCCATCGCCCGGCTCACCGCCATGGCCCGCCGCTGCCATGTGGAGCACATCGCCATCGGCAACGGCACCGCCAGCCGGGAGACGGAGCAGATGACGGTGGAGATGCTCCACGGCCTGCCCGGCGTCAGCTACATGATCGTCAACGAGGCCGGGGCCTCCGTATACTCCGCCAGCAAGCTGGCGGCGGAGGAGTTCCCCGACTACGACGTGAACCTGCGCAGCGCCGTGTCCATCGCCCGGCGGATGCAGGACCCGCTGGCGGAGCTGGTGAAGATCGACCCCAAGGCCATCGGCGTGGGCCAATACCAGCACGACATGCCCCAGAAGCGGCTGGACGAGACGCTGTCCGGCGTGGTGGAGGACTGCGTCAACGCCGTGGGCGTGGACGTGAACACCGCCTCCGCCAGCCTTTTGAGCCGGGTGTCCGGCCTCACCGCCGCCACCGCAAAAAACATCGTGAAATACCGGGAGGACAACGGCATCTTCCCCGACCGGAAGCGGCTTCTGAAGGTGCCGAAGCTGGGGCCAAAGGCCTTTGAGCAGTGCGCCGGCTTCCTGCGGGTGCCGGAGAGCCGGAACGTGCTGGACAACACCGGCGTCCACCCGGAGAGCTACGCCGCGGCGGAGCAGCTGCTGGCCCTGTGCGGCTACACGCCGGCGGACGTGAAAAACGGCGGCATCCCCCTGCTGGCCCAGAAGGTAAAGCTGCTGGGTGAGGAGAAGGTGGCCAGGCAGCTGGGCATCGGCCTGCCCACCCTGCGGGACGTGGTGAAGGAGCTGCTGAAGCCCGGTCGGGACGTGCGGGACGACCTGCCCGCTCCCATCCTGCGCACCGACGTACTGGACATGAAGGATCTGAAGCCGGGCATGGTGCTCACCGGCACTGTCCGCAACGTCATCGACTTCGGCGTGTTCGTGGATATCGGCGTCCATCAGGACGGGCTGGTTCACATCTCCCAGGTGTGCAGCAAGTTCATCAAGCACCCCTCGGAGATCGTGGCCGTAGGCGACATTGTCAAGGTGGTGGTGCTGGACGTGGATGAGAAGAAAAAGCGCATCAGCCTGTCCATGAAGCAGGTGCCCCGGGAGGCGTAAACAAAAAAACCGTCTCTCCATCCGGTATGCCGGATGGAGAGACGGTTTTTATGCACCCTTGTACTTCTTCCGCGTGGCCAGTCCGCCCCGGATATGGCGCTGGGCCTTGTTCTCCTCCAGCACCGCCTTCACCTGCGTGTAGAGCGCGCGGTCGTACAGCGGCAGGCGCTCGGACAGATCCTTATGTACCGTGGACTTGCTGACGCCGAACTTTTTCGCGGCGGCGCGGACGGTGGTCCGGTTTTCTATGAGGTAAAGGGCCAGCTCCTGGGCCCGCTGTTCCAGATTCTCTCGGATAGAGCACCACTCCCATACACGTTTGCTGCTGGCCTATTTCTATGCAGGCTATGCAGACATTATGCTTATCCGGAGACGCACAAAGCCGCACATCCCTTGAGATGTGCGGCTTTGTGCTTTATTTAAGGAGAGAAACTGGTTGGCTGAGGATCATCAGGCCGCGCCTACGCTGTCGTTGAAGCGGACGAAGCGGCCGTTCCGGTAGTAGCAGCCCGGCGGGAAGGGCAGCACCCGGCGGCACAGCCCCATCAGGCTCTCGGCCTCGCTGGCGAACACCGTGTTCCCGGCGTCATCCTGCCCGTAGTACAGAGGGCGCTGACCGGCGCAGTCCCGGGCGGCGATGAACTCGCCGCTGGCGCGGTCAAAGAGGATGACGGCAAATTCGCCGTTGAGCATCCCGAACATGTTCACGCCGTACTCCCGGTACAGGGGCAGCAGCAGCTCGCAGTCGCAGCGGCTGCGGAAGGTGTAGCCCCGGGCCTGCAGACCCGCGCGCAGACCGCCGTAGCTGACGAAGTCCCCGCTGCACACGGCGTAGCTGCCGTCCAGCGTCAGCGGCTGCAGCTCCACGGCGGGGTGCTCCCCCGACGCATGGCGGCGGTAGCCCAGCAGGCCGCAGCCCACATCCACGATGCGGCTTTCCCCATGACCGCGGGGTGCTGCCTGCATCAAACCCTTGGTAAAGTCTGTAATATCACTGCATGTTCCGCAAAAACCCATGATCGTCCGCATGATAGATGCCTCCTTCGTCAGATTTTTTCAGGGTGCTGCGCACAAAAAAAGACAAAGCCGCCTGAGAGTACCTCTCCAAGACGCCTTTGTCTTTGATGCTCGCATTATATGCCTTTGTGATTCTTTTGTCAATCGCCGTTTTCCACACAATTTCAGGGATCGTGCCCTCTTGCTTTGGACAATTTAATCATTTAAAGCGCGGAACATCTTCCGATACATATTATATCGTTCTGCGGTGCGGTACGCCGCCGTTATTCCTCCGGAGGACAGCCGTTTTCCGGCGCTTGTCAATTTGCACGATGTGGTGCGCCTCCGTAGAGACGTGTGTAAGTATATTCCACAAACATGCATAATCATGCATATTTATTCAAATTTCCCCTTGACTTTGCGGATAGTCAGTGATAAAGTATGCACCATCAACGAGAGAGACACGCTCCCGAAACACAAAAAGCTCCCGCGGGAGCGACAACATAGAAAGGATGGAAGAACCATGAAGAAACTGCTTGCAATGCTGCTGGCGCTGGTGATGACGATGGGCCTGATGGCCTGCGGCGCTCAGCCTGATACCTCCAACACGGACGGCGATGCTGCCGGCGGGGACACCGCCGTGACAGAGCCGGCCAACGCACTGGAAAAGATCAAGGCCGACGGCGTGCTGACCGTGGCCCTCAGCCCCGACTTCTCCCCCATGGAGTTCGTGGACTCCTCCAAGACCGGTCAGGACCAGTATGTGGGCTTTGACATCACCCTGGCCAAGTACATCGCCGAGAACCTGGGCGTGGAGCTGGTCATCGAGCCCATGGGCTTTGACGCCAGCCAGACCGCCGTGTACACCGGCTCCGTACCCATGAGCATCTCCGGCTACTCCTGGACGGAGGAGAGAGCGCAGAACTACGAGCTCAGCGACTACTACTACGCCGGCGAGAACGAGACGAGACAGGCCCTGCTGATCAAGAAGGAGAACGCCGACAAGTACACCTCCCCCGAGGATCTGGCCGGTCAGGACGTGGGCGCTCAGAACGCCTCCCTGCAGATGCAGCTGGTCACCGAGCAGCTGACGGACGCCAACCCCATCGCTATCGGCGATATCACCGTGGGCGTTATGGAGCTGAAGAGCGGCAACATCGAGGCGCTGGCCGTGGCCTACGGCAACGCGGAGATGATCATCGACGCCAACCCCGATCTGGCCATCTGCACCTGGGAGTTTGACGTAAAGGCCGAGTACTCCGCCAACGTCATCATGATGCAGAAGGGCGAGACGGAGCTGCTGGACGCGGTGAACGCCATTCTGGCGCAGGCCAAGGACGCCAACCTGTACGACGGCTGGTACAAGGACGCCGTGGAGCTGGGCAAGAGCGAGAACGCGCAGGAGCTGACACTGGGCTGAGTCCCGTGCCGATATGACCGGCGGCGGATACACCCCCCTGTATCCGCCGCCGGTCCCTGAGACTGAGGGAGAACGATCATGAAATTCATCGACTTTGAAAAGATGGCCGCGCTGTTCCTGAAATACTGGGACAAGTTCCTCATCGACGGCGTGGAGTACACACTGGCGCTGGCGGCCATCACCGTGGTCTTCGGCGCGGTGTTCGCCTCCGTGCTGGCGCTGATGAAGATGTCGAAGATACCGCCGCTGCGGTGGCTGTCCACCATCTACATCGAGATCATCCGCGGCACACCCATGCTGCTGCAGCTGTACTTCTTCTATTTCGGGCTGCCCATGCTGATCCCCGCCCTGACGAAGCAGAAATTCCTCTGCATCGCCATTGCCCTGATCTGCAACAGCGCCGCCTATGTGTCGGAGGTCATCCGTTCCGGCATCCAGGCGGTGGATCCCGGTCAGAAGGAGGCCGCCCTGAGCCTCGGCTTCAGCGAGAGCAGGGCCATGTGGTTCGTGGTGGTGCCCCAGGCGGTGAAGAACATCCTGCCGGCGCTGGGCAACGAGTTCATCATGATCGTCAAGGACACGTCCCTTGGCTCCACGTTCTTCATCGGCGACCTGATGACCCAGTATCTGGTGGTAAAGGGCCCCACCTACCTGCCCATCGAGCCGCTGGTGATCGTGGGTATCATCTACTTCCTGATGACGTTCATCCTCAGCAAGGTATTCGGACACTTTGAGCGGAGGATGCAGCGGGCCGACCGGCACAGCGGCTACGAACGCAGGCGCAAGCAGCAGCGGGAGGTGCATATCTGATGGCACAGGCACTCATTCAGGTGCATGACCTGAAAAAATACTACAACGGCGGCGACGTCAAGGCGCTGGACGGCGTGACCGTGGACATCTGCAAGGGCGATGTCATGGCCGTCATCGGCCCCTCCGGCGGCGGCAAGAGCACGTTCCTGCGGAGCCTGAACCTGCTGGAAACGCCCACGTCCGGCTCCATCATCTTCGACGGCGTGGACATCACCGGCAAAAAGGTGGACCTGCCCCTGCACCGGCAGAAGATGGGCATGGTGTTCCAGCATTTCAACCTGTTTCCCAACAAGACGGTGCTGGACAACCTGACCATGGCGCCCATCAAGATCAAAAAGCAGTCCAAGGGTGAGGCGGAGGAGAAGGCCATGGCCCTGCTGCAGCGGGTGGGTCTTGCCGACCGCGCCCTCGACTGGCCGGCCCAGCTGTCCGGTGGGCAGAAGCAGCGCGTGGCCATCGTCCGGGCGCTGGCTATGGAGCCGGAGGTCATGCTGTTCGACGAGCCTACCTCCGCGCTGGACCCGGAGATGGTGGGCGAGGTGCTGGAGGTCATGAAGGAGCTGGCACAGTCCGGCATGACCATGGTGGTGGTGACCCACGAGATGGCCTTCGCCCGGGAGGTGGGCAGCCGCGTGCTGTTCATGGACGCCGGGAAGATCGCCGAGCAGGGCACGCCGTCAGATATTTTTGACCATCCCCAGAGTCCCCGGCTTCAGGATTTCCTGAAGAAGGTGCTGTGAAAAGGAGCAGACGATGAACGAAGCAAAAAAGGCGGCGCTGGCCGCCATTGATGATAAGAAGGAACTGGTGGCAGAGGTGGCGGACGCCATCTGGGACTACGCCGAGCTGTCCATGCAGGAGGTGAAGTCCGCCGCCCTGTTCGTCAAGGTGCTGAAGGACGAGGGCTTTCAGGTGGAGGAGGGCATCTGCGGCATCCCCACTGCCTTTTCCGCCTCCTACGGCAGCGGCAAGCCGGTCATCGGCCTGCTGGCGGAGTACGACGCCCTGTCGGGCCTTTCGCAGGCGGCGGGCAGCACCGAGTATCACGAGCTGGTGAAGGGCGGCAGCGGTCACGGCTGCGGCCATAACCTGCTGGGCGCCGGGGCCATGGCCGCCGCCATCGGTCTGAAGCAGTATCTGGCCCAGGCCGGCAAGAGCGGCACCGTCATTCTGTACGGCTGCCCCGGCGAGGAGGGCGTGGCCTCCAAGGCCTACATGGCCCGGGAGGGCCTGTGGTACGGGCTGGACGCGGCGCTGACCTGGCACCCCGGCGACAGCAGCGAGGTCGCCACCGGCTCCACCAACTCCTGCATCCAGATGGTCTATACGTTCCACGGTCTGGCGTCCCAGGCGTCCACCGCACCGGAGCGGGGGCGCAGCGCGCTGGACGCCGTGGAGCTGATGAACGTGGGCGTCCAGTTCCTGCGGGAGCACATGCCCCGTGACGCCCGGGTACACTACTCCATTCTGGACGCCGGCGGCGCCAGCCCCAACGTGGTGCAGCACCAGGCCAGCGTCCTGTACATGATCCGCTCCAACTTCGTCAAGGACTGCATGGCCCTGCATCAGCGGGTGGACAAGATCGCCCAGGGCGCTGCGCTGATGACGGACACCACCATCGAGCGCCGCTTTGTGGACGGCCTGTCCGACACCGTGTGCAACCACGCGCTGGAGAAGGTGCTGTACGACAACTTTGCCCAGCTGGGGGTGCCGTCCTGCACGGCGGAGGAGCATGCCTTCATGGAGGCGCTGTCCGGCACCTATCAGGGCCGGGACGTCCCCGGCGGCGTAGGCGCGGAGAACGATCCCGCCTTTGCCGAGAAGGTGAAGGCCATGCAGACCGGCCATTTCAACGACTTCCTGATGCCGCTGTACCAGGGCCCCGCCTTCAACGCCGGCTCCACCGACGTGGGCGACGTCAGCTATCAGTGCCCCACGGCCCAGATCCATGTGGCGGTGTGGCCCAACCATGTGCCCTGCCACAGCTGGCAGGTGGTATCCTGCAACAAGACGCCCATGGCCCACAAGGCCACTGTCCACGCCGGCAAGGTGCTGTGCGCCGCCGCCATCGACCTAATGGAGCAGCCGGAGCTGCTGGCTCAGGCCAAGGCGGAGTTCCTCAAGCGCACCGCCGGGGGCTATACCTGCCCCATCCCCGCCGACGCCGTTCCGGCGCCGCTGGACTGAATCTCACAACGAAAAGAGCCGTCCCCGGCTGTGCCGGGGACGGCTCTTTTTCACTTTGCTTCGGGCAGCGCGCCCTGATACTGCCGCTTCAGGAACGACAGGAACAGCCTTGCCGGGGAGTTGGTCGCCGGCATAGCCTTCACCGCCACGCCCAGCCGCCGGGACAGCGGCTGATCCAGCGGGATGACCTTTACCTGATTCTCGTACCCCGCCAGCGAGAAGGCGGACAGCACCGACACGCCCAGGCCCCCCGCCACCATGGACAGTATGGCCCCGTCGTCGGAGGCCGTCACCTCCAGCCGGGGGGTATCCGCGGGCAGGTACTGCTCCACATACTGCTCGGGGCTGGACAGGAACGGCTCCTGCAGCAGCCGGGCCAGAGAGATGGTGTCCTCCCGCCACGGGAAGTCCGGCGGTGTCACCGCCACCAGCGGCGCGTCCGTCAGCGGCGTCCACTGGAAACCCCGGGCGCAGACCTCGTCTACGATGGCCAGCTGGATGCGGTCCTCCTCCAGCGCGGCGGCCAGCTCGTTGCCCTGCACCAGCACGTCCACCTTGATCTCCGGGTGCTGCTTGCGGAACCTCCGCAGCAGCTCCGGCAGCCGGGCCCGGGCGATGCTGGCAAAGCAGCCGATGCGCAGGGTGCGGCCGTAGGTCTGGCCCTGCTCCTCCGCCTCCCGCCGCAGGGTGTCGCAGGCGTCGATGACACTCTGGATATAGGGCAGCAGATGCTCCCCCTCCTCCGACAGGCGGACGCCCTTGCTGCTGCGCAGCAGCAGCGTACAGCCCAGCTCCGCCTCCAGCTTGCTGACCAGATGGGTCATGGCCGACTGGGTGTATCCCAGCTGCGCGGCGGCCTTTCCAAAGCTGCCGCACTGTACGGCCGTCAGCAGCGCCCGCAGCTTGCTATCATCCATAGGAACCTCGCTTTCGACATTTTGCACAATTGTTTTAGAAGTATTTTTCAATATATCACAACGCGAAGTCGTTTTCAACAGGGTTTTTGTCAATTCTCTGCCGGTTTTATCCAGTTTCTTGTAAATATTTTTCGCGCCATCAGTTTTTTTCATGCCCCCATCAATAATGCTCAATTCCATAGTCATGAAAAAAATGTTACCCTATATTTACGTTTTGCATGACCAGTGTTCAGCAAAACTTGTAACAAAGGAGAGAAAAGGAACTATGCAGAAGAAAAACAACACCATCCGGGATATCATTGTCGTGGGCTTTGCGCTGTTTTCCATGTTCTTCGGCGCGGGCAACGTGATCTTCCCGCCCTATCTGGGCATAGAGGCCGGCCCTCAGTGGCTGGCGGGCTTCTCCGCCTACTTCATCGCCGACATCGGTCTGGCGCTGCTGGGTATGTTCGCCCTGCTGCGCGTGGGCAGCAGCGAGGCTGTGACCCTCCGCGTGGGCAAGGTGCCCTCCGAGATCCTGATGTGCGCCATCATCCTGTGCATCGGCCCCATGGTGGCCATCCCCCGCACCTCCGCCACCACCTTCGAGATGGCCATTGCCCCCAACCTGTCCGGCGTGTCCCCTGTGCTGTTTTCCGTGCTGTTCTTCGCGGTGATCCTGGCCCTGTGCATCAAGGAGTCCGCCGTGGTGGATATCGTGGGCAAGATCCTGACGCCGCTGCTGCTGCTGGGTCTGTTCGCCATCATCGTCAAGGGCATCGTCACCCCGCTGGGTGAGATCGCCGCCCTGCCCCAGATCGCCAACGTGGCCGTTACCGGCATCAAGGCCGGCTACCAGACCATGGACGCCCTGGCCGCGCTGCCCTTCGGCATCATCGTGCTGCAGAGCGTCACCGCCAAGGGCTACGACAGCGGCAAAAAGCAGTTCCGCGTTGTCAGCGGCGCCGCCGTACTGGCCGGCGTTCTGCTGCTGGCCGTGTACATGGGCCTTGCCTATCTGGGCGCCACCGTGTCCGCCCAGTACACCGGCGCCATCGGCCGTGCCCAGCTGATCATGGCCATTGTGGAGGCCCTGATGGGCAAGGTGGGCATGATCCTGTTCGGCGTTGTCGTGGGTCTGGCCTGCGTCACCACCGCCATCGCCCTGACCAGCTCCGCCGCCGCCTACTTTGCCGAGCTGTGCCGCGGCAAGGTACCCTACAAGGCGTTCGTCATCGCCATCTGCGTGTTCAGCGCCGTGGTGTCCAATCTGGGCCTCGACCGCATCGTGGCCGTGGCCGCCCCCGTGCTGGACGTGATCTATCCCCCCACGCTGGTGCTGATCTTCATCTCCCTGCTGATGCCCCGGATCCCGGACCGCGTCAGCCGCGGCGCCGTCATCGGCGCGCTGATCACCAGTGTGCTGTGCACCCTTACCGCCCACGGTGTCCGCATCCCCTTCGTGGCCAGCCTGCCCCTGTACGATCTGGGCCTGAGCTGGCTGCTCCCCGCCGCTGTTTTCGGTCTGGCAGCCTCCCTTCTGCCCGGCCATTCCCGTACTCATGAAGAGCGTGTCTTCCAGCGCCCCAATGAGGAACACTGATCGGCGAAAGCCGTCTCTCCCCTTAAAGCAGAGGGCCGTCCGGCGGACGGCCCTCTGCTTTTGCGCGTTTTCCGAAACCTTAACGTACCCTTAGCGTCCGGCGGGCGTATAATACGGCATCAAAAAGAGAAACGGGGCGAAGTGATGGATATTTGGAAGGAGCTGCGTGACGAGGGCATCGACCCGGCGCTGCTGGAGGAGATACAGCACTTCCGGGCGGCGCATCCCGTGCCGCCGGAGGCGGAGGCCCGGATCCCCGTGCCCCAGTGCCTTTACTACGGCAGGGAGGTCTGGGAGAGCGCGGCGGCGGCGCTTCTGTGCGGCCAGCACCTGCTGTTGGCAGGGCCGAAGGCCACCGGCAAGAACGTGCTGGCGGAGAATCTGGCCGCCGTGTTCGGCCGCCCCGTGTGGGACGTGTCCATGTACGTCAACGTGGACGCTGCCGCCCTCATCGGCGCGGACACCCTGCAAAAAGGCGAGGTGGTGTTCCGGGAGGGGCCTATCTGCCGCTGCGCCCGGCTGGGCGGCTTCGGCGTGCTGGATGAGGTGAACATGGCCAAAAACGAGGCGTTGGCTGTGCTCCACGCCACGCTGGATCACCGGCGGGTCATCGACGTGCCGGGCTATGAGCGCATTACGCTGGACAACGCTACCCGCTTCATCGGCACCATGAACTACGGCTACGCCGGTACACGCGAGCTGAATGAGGCACTGGTATCCCGCTTTGCGGTGCTGGATATGCCGGTGATCTCCGATACCGACCTGCAAAAGCTGCTGCGCCGCACGTTCCCTGCCCTGTCGGCCAAGTGGGCGGAGCAATTCGCCCTGCTGTTCCGCGACCTGCGGCAGAAGTGCGACAGCGGCGAGATCTCCACCAAGACGCTGGATCTCCGGGGTCTGCTGGCGGCGCTGCGCCTGATGGAGACGGGCATCCCCTCCGGACAGGCCCTGAAGCTGGGCATCATCAACAAGGCCTTTGAGCCCTTTGAGCGGCAGCTGGCCGCCGACACGGTCTGGGCGCGGATCCCCCAGGATCTCAGCGGCAGCCAGCTATTCGGAGCGTGACATGGAGCGGCAGGAATTGCAGAACCGCCGGGCGGTCAATCAGATCTGGAACGGCGCAGGCCGCTATGATGTGCAGCCGGAGCAGGCCGCCTTCGACGAGGGCGGCGACCCGGAGCTGTACATGAACACGGTGATGGGTCTTGCCCGGCGGGACTACGACTTTGCCCGCTTCCAGCCCATGCTCCATGCCTTTCAGCAGCAGCCGCAGGGCGGGCTGTACGGCGACATCTTCTGGCTGGGGCTGGAGCACGCCGTCTACGAAAAGGAGGCGCCCCGCCGTCCGGCGCTGGAGGCGCTGCGGCGGCAGCACGCCCACCGTCTGCTGGCAGTGAGCGGTGAGGCCGGCGATCCCCGGCAGATCCCGGCGCTGCGCCGGATCTGGGCATCCCGGGTGCTGGGGCAGCCCCATACGGAGGATGACTGGCAGACGGCTCTGCTGGATGAGCTGGCCTTCGCCCCCGAGCTGGATGAGCAGCAGCTGATCCACCGGACAGAGGAGCTGCTGTACCGGTACTTCCGCCGGGCGCGGCGCAGCGTCACCGACCGCCAGTGGGCGGCGTGGGCCGGACGCTCCCTGACAAAGGGCGGCGGTGTACGGTTCATCAAGCCCAACGCCCTGCGGGCGCTGTCCCACACGGACAGCGGCGGCGGTGCAGGACAAGCTCCGAAGCTCCTGTCGTTTTTGCAGGGACGCACGCCGGAGCCGATTTTACGCCGCTATGTAGAGGACTGCTTCGGCGTATCCATGCTGACGCCGCCGGAGCTGGCGGAGGCGGAGCGCCTGCTGTGTACCGGCGTCCACAAAAACTGCCGCCTGCACTTTACCAAGGGCGCGCCGCCGGATCGTCCCCCCGCCCCCAACGCCGCGTGGGACGCGGAGCACTTCCGGCAGCAGCGGGCCAAAAACCGCGCCTACTATCAGGCACACCTCGCCGAAAACCAAATGACCCTTCACCAGCTGACACAAAAGCTGCAAAACGTCCTGCTGCTGCGGCAGGATGACGGCGGCACGGGGGCGCGGGCGGGCCGGCTCCAGCCGTCGCTGGCGTGGCGGGCCGCCGCGCTGGACGATGAGCAGGTGTTCCTGCGCCGCAGTCCTGACGAGCCGGACGAGCTGTCGGTGGACATCCTGCTGGACGGCTCCGCCTCCCAGAATCTCCAGCAGGAGAAGCTGGCTACTCAGGCGTACCTTATCGCGGAGAGCCTGACGCGGTGCCATATCCCGGTGCGGGTCAGCTTTTTCTGCTCTGTCAGCGGCTGCACGGTGCTTCGGATCCTCCGGGACTTCGGCCATCCGGAGGAGAACGACGCCTGCTTCGACTACACCGCCGCCGGATGGAACCGGGACGGTCTGGCGCTGCGGGCCATGGGCTGGCTCATGCGCCGCAGCACCGAGCCGAACCGGCTGCTGCTCCTGCTGTCCGATGCCAGCCCCAACGACGACCAGCGCATCCCCATCGGCGCGCTGCCGCTGGGCGGCCACAGCTACAGCGGCAGGCGGGGCGTGGAGGATGCCGCCGGGGAGACAGCCGTTCTCCGGCGGCAGGGCATCCGCCCGGTGTGCATCTTCACCGGCTCCGATCAGGAGCTGGACAACGCCCGCCGCATCTACGGTGCGGCGCTGGAGCGCATCCCCACCGCCGGGTGGCTGGCGGACGCGGTCAGCCGCCTGCTGTGTGCCCAGCTGACGAGAACGTAACAGACGCGAAAGAGAGCCGCTCAAGGGCGGCTCTCTCTTATTTTTTCACCCCAGCTGGGCGGCGGCTTTTTCCGCGAAGCTGTTATCCACCAGACGGCTGAAATCCACCCAGTCCGCCTTCTGCAGCTCGCCGGCCTCGGTCATCACCGCCTCCAGCCGCTCCAGCGCGGCCTGCTCCATCATGGGCACGGCGTTCCACGCGTCGATCTGCCGGTGGCGGGCGGTGACGGCCTCCAGCACGTCAAGGCTGGTGTCGGGGAACTGATCGCAGATGGCCTCCGCCACCTCCCGGTCGGTGTGCTCCGTGATCCAGCGCTGCGCCCGGGCGATGGCGTTGGTAAAGCCCTGCACCACCCCGGGATGAGCCTCCATATAGCTCTGACTGGCAAAATAGGCGGTGTAGGGGATCTCGCCGGACTCCTCGCCGATGGAGCAGAGGACATAGCCGTGTCCGGCCCGCTCCACCTCGGTGGCGGTGGGCTCAAACAGCGTCACATAGTCCCCCTGCCCGCCGGTAAAGGCACCGGCCATCATGTTGAACTGCACGGAGGTGTCCACCACCGCGTCCACCTGCGGAACGACGCCGTTCTGCTTCATCACATACTCCAGCGTCATCTCCGGCACGCCGCCCTTGCGGCCGCCGATGACCGTACTGCCCCGCAGATCATCCCAGGAGAAGTTGCCGCCGGTGCGGCCCACCAGGAACGAGCCGTCACGCTTGGTCAGCTGCGCGAAGATCATGGGATGATCGTCCTTGCCCTGGTTGTAAATGTAGATGCAGCTCTCCGGCCCGGCCAACCCGATGTCGGCGCTGCCGGACACCACGGCGGTCATGACCTTATCCGCGCCGCCGCCGTTGGTCAGCTCCACATCCAGCCCCTCGTCGGCGAAGAACCCCTGGCTCATGGCCACATACTGCGGCGCATAGAATACGGAGTGGGTCACCTCGTTGAGCCGGACGGTGACGGACGCGGTCTGTCCGCCGCTGCCGCAGCCGGTGAGCAGCACCGGCAGCAGCAGGGCGGCGACGCAGAAAAATGTCAGCAGTTTTTTCATGATCGTACCCCCCAATAGTCGTTCAATATTTTTTCCCCGCGCAGCACCAGCAGGTACATCAGCACCGCCGCAGCCGCAAGGATCATCACGCTGGTCATCACCAGATCCATGTTGAACACCTGCGAGCCGTAGACGATGAGATAGCCCAGACCGGCGCGCGAGACAAGGAACTCGCCCATGATGACGCCCACCCACGAAAGGCCCACGTTCACCTTCAGCGTGGAAAACAGGGTGGGGCAGTTGGCGGGAAACACCAGCATCCACAGGATCTGACGCCGCGTGGCTCCCAGCGTGCGCATCAGGCGCACCTTCTCCGGGTCGGTGGCCCGGAAGCCCGTGTACATATTCAGGATCGTCACGATCAGCGAAATGGCCAGCGTCATGGTGACGATGGCCCCCGTACCCGCGCCCATCCAGACGATAAAGATAGGCCCCAGCGCCGTTTTCGGCAGGGCGTTCAGCACCACCAGATACGGGTCGAGGATGTGGGCCGCCGTGTCCGACCACCACATGAGCACCGCCACCGCCGTGCCCAGCAGCGTACCGACGGTGAAGCCGGCCACCGTTTCCAGGCAGGACACGCCGATGTGGTGCAGCAGCTGGCCGGAGCGGCACAGCGACCAGAACGTGGCCGCCATGCGGCTGGGGCAGCTGACCAGAAAGCCGTCGGAAAGACCCAGCCGGCAGCTCAGCTCCCAGAAGCCGAACAGGCCGACCAGCAGCGCGATCTGCCAGACGCGGATGCGGCGCTTCTGCCGCCGGACGCCGGACAGATACGCCAGCCGGCGCGGGGACAGCGGGGTATCAGCCATGCACATCCAGCTCCTTCCATATCAGATCGAAATATCGGTGGAATTCCGGCGTGTTTCGCCGCTCCAGCGGCGGAAGCCCCCGCAGCGTCCCCATGTCCAGCACCGTTTTCACCACGGCGGGCCGGGCAGACAGCACCACCACCCGATCGGACATGCTCACCGCCTCCGCGATGTCGTGGGTCACCAGCAGGGCGGTCTTTCCCTCCTGCCGGATGATGCGCCAGATGTCCGCCGACACCGCAAGGCGGGTCTGGTAATCCAGTGCGGAGAACGGCTCATCCAGCAGCAGGATCTCCGGATCGGTGGCCAGCGTGCGGATCAGGGCGCAGCGCTGGCGCATGCCGCCGGACAGCTGGCAAGGCCGCTTTCTGGCAAAGCCCGCCAGCTCGTAGCGCTCCAGCAGCTCCGCCACATGGTCATAGGCGGCGCTCCCTCTCTCCCGCTGCACCGCCAGACCCAGCGTCACGTTGTCCCAGATGCTCTTCCACTCAAACAGCTGATCCCGCTGGGGCATGAACCCGATGCGGCGGGTCGGCCCTGTTACGGGTACGCCCGCTACCTCGACGGTGCCGCCGGACAGCGTCTCCAGCCCGGCGATAGCCCCCAGCAGCGTGGATTTGCCGCAGCCGGACGGCCCCACCAGACTGACGAACTCCCCCTGCGCCACGTCAAAGGATACGTCGCGTACCGCCTCCACCTCCCCGTCGGGGGCCTGATAGCAGGCGGCAGCATGACGGAGATGTATGCTCATAAAACCTGTGACCTCCTGTCACAAAAAATGCGGAGAATCCCTCTCCGTTCTCATTCTATGCCAGTGCGGGCCGGGGGTGAAAAAATTTGCCGGGCACGGAAATTCCCTGTTGACAAGCGGAGTCGGAAGTGGTATAACGTAACCAACCTACCGGATAGGTAGTAATTCAGAGGGACAGGAGGGTGTGTCATGAGGACACGGCCAGCAGACCATACGGACTTCCGATGTTGCCGCGGCGGCTGTTCCGCCTCCGGGCGCACCATGCGATAAAGCAATAAAGACAACAACCCAACGTGATCATAAAGAAAAGGAGAATCGTTATGTCCAACATTTATACATCCGCTGACCAGCTCATCGGCAAGACGCCGCTGCTGGAGCTGACCCATATCGAGAAGAAGTTCGGCCTGAAGGCAAAGATCCTGGCCAAGCTGGAGTATTTCAATCCCGCCGGCAGCGTGAAGGACCGCGTGGCCCGTGCCATGATCGACGACGCCGAGGCCAAGGGGATCCTGAAGCCCGGCAGCGTCATCATCGAGCCTACCTCCGGCAACACCGGCATCGGCCTGGCCTCCGTGGCGGCAGCCCGGGGCTACCGCATCATCATCGTCATGCCGGAGACCATGAGCGTGGAGCGCCGCCAGATCATGAAGGCCTACGGCGCGGAGCTGGTGCTCACCGAGGGCGCCAAGGGCATGAAGGGCGCTATCGCCAAGGCCGACGAGCTGGCCAAGGAGATCCCCGACAGCTTTGTGCCCGGTCAGTTCGTGAATCCCGCCAACCCCAAGGCCCACTTTGAGACCACCGGCCCGGAGATCTGGGAGGATACCGACGGTCAGGTGGACTGGTTCGTGGCCGGCGTGGGCACCGGCGGCACCGTCACCGGTGTGGGCCAGTACCTGAAGAGCAAGAACCCCGCCGTGAAGGTGGCGGCGGTGGAGCCCAAGTCCTCCGCCGTGCTGTCCACCGGCGTGGCCGGCTCCCACAAGATTCAGGGCATCGGCGCCGGCTTCGTCCCCGACGTGCTGGACACCAAGGTGTATGACGAGATCATCCCCGTGGATAACGACGATGCCTTCAAGCTGGGCAAGGAGATGGGCCGCAGCGAGGGCGTGCTGGTGGGCATCTCCTCCGGCGCGGCGCTGTGGGCGGCCATCGAGCTGGCCAAGCGCCCGGAGAACGAGGGCAAGAACATCGTGGTGCTGCTGCCGGATACCGGCGACCGCTACCTGTCCACGCCGCTGTTCGCGGACTGAGCAGACAAGAGAAAAAGCGGAGTGCTGACGCACTCCGCTTTCTTTATGCAGCAGAAGGCCCACGGCTTCGCCGTGGGTCTTCTGTCAGATCACATAGTCGCCGCCCTGCGGCGCGTTCATCAGTTCCGCCAGCGTGATGCCGGAAAAATAGTCCCGGGTCAGGTCGTAGTACCCCTGCCACACCGGCAGGGTGCGGCATTCCGCCGCCCGCTGGCAGGGTGCGGCGTTCCGCTGGAGGCAGGCCACCGGCGCCAGATCGCCCTCCGCCAGCGTCAGGATCTCCCACAGCGTGTAGTCCTCCGGCGCGCGGGTCAGGCGGTAGCCGCCGCCGGCGCCGTGAACGCTGTCGATCAGTCCCGCCGACTTCAGGGCGGGCATCAGGCGCTCGATATACTTCAAGGAGATATCCTGCCGCGCGGCTACCTCCTTCATGGGGATATAGCCGCCGTTATGGTGCTCCGCCAGATCCAGCAGGATGCGGACGGAATAGCGGCCTTTGGTGGAGATCATGGAAAAGCCCCCTTTGTCAACCGATGGTATGATTATACCACCAACACGGTAGGAAATGCAAGAGCAGTTGACAGCGGCGGCGCGGCGGACTATGATGCAGGTAGAAAACAGCAGGAGGAACTGTCATGGAGCAGTATTTTTCCGCACCCGGCCGGGTAGAGCTGGGCGGCAATCACACCGACCACCAGCACGGCTGTGTGCTGGCCGCCGCCGTGGAGCTGGACCTGCGGGCGGCGGTGACGCCCAACGGCACCGGCACCATCCGGGTATTTTCCGACGGCTTTGCGCCCGCAGAGGTGGATATCGGCGGCTGGGACGTCCGCCCGGAGGAACGGAACACCACGGCGGCACTGGTGCGCGGCGTGGCGGCGCAGTTTGCCGCCCGGGGTGCGGCACTGTCCGGCGCGGACATCCGCGTGACCGGTCAGGTGCCGGTGGGGTCGGGGCTGTCCAGCTCCGCCGCCTTCGAGGTGCTGCTGGGCCGGGTGTTCAACGGCCTGTTCTGCGGCGGCGCCGTATCGGCGGAGGACATCGCCCGCATGGGTCAGGCGGCGGAGCGGGACTACTTCGGCAAGCCCTGCGGTCTGATGGACCAGATGGCCTCCAGCGTGGAGGGGCTGGTGTACATGGACTTCGCCGACCCGACCCGGCCGGTGGTGGAGCGCATCGGCTGTGACCTCCGCCGCAGCGGATACCGCCTGTGCGTCGTGGACAGCGGGGCGGATCACGCCGATCTGACGGCGGACTACGCCGCCATACCGGAGGAGCTGCGGCAGGTGTGCCGCGTATTCGGAAGGGACGTCCTCCGGGAGGTGGACGAGGCCGCGTTCTATCGCCGTCTGCCGGAGGTGCGGGCGGCGGCGGGTGACCGGGCGGTGCTGCGGGCCATCCATGTCTTTGACGAGAACCGCCGGGCGAAGGCGGAGGCTGAGGCCCTGCGCCGCGGGGATCTCGGCGCGTTTCTGGCGCTGGTCAACGAGTCCGGCGCATCATCGTGGCAGTACCTCCAGAACGTGGCGGCGGCAGACCCGCGCCATCAGGCGCTGGCGCTGACGCTGGCCCTGTGCCGCCGGGCGCTGGCGGGACAGGGCGCCGTCCGGGTACACGGCGGCGGCTTCGCCGGCACGGCGCTGGCTTTCGTGCCGGAGACGCTGTGCCCGCAGTTCCAGCGTCAGGTGGAGCAGGCGCTGGGGGTAGACAGATGCCGTTTTTTGTCCGTCAGGAATCCCCTTGCCGGGAACGGTGAATACTGCTAAAATAAGGTACATCCAAATGGAGCCAAACGCTTTCCCGCGTTGGAAAGGAGTTATATGCTATGAGAAAGACCAAGATCGTCTGTACACTGGGGCCGGCCACCGACCGGGAGGGTGTGCTGCGGGACATGATGCTTGCGGGCATGAACGTGGCCCGCTTCAACTTCTCCCACGGCACCCATCCGGAGCACAAGGCGCGGCTGGACGCCGTAAAGGCTCTGCGGGAGGAGCTGGATCTGCCGGTGGCGGCCATGCTGGACACCAAAGGCCCGGAGGTGCGGCTGCGCAGCTTCAAAAACGGTGCCGTGGAACTGACGGCGGGGCAGGAGTTCACCCTGACCACGGAGGACGTGGAGGGCGACGAGACCCGCTGCGCCATCACCTACGCCGCGCTGCCCCAGGACGTCAGCGCCGGGGACACCATCCTGCTGGACGACGGACTGGTGCGGCTGACGGTGCTGGAGACCACCGGCAAGACCATCCGCTGCCGGGTAGAGAACAGCGGCGCCATGAAGGATCACAAGGGCGTCAACGTACCCGGCGTGTCCCTGTCCATGCCCTACATGAGCCAGCAGGATAAGGACGACATCCTGTTCGGCGTGGAGCAGGGCTTCGACTTCATCGCCGCCAGCTTCGTCCGCTGCGCCGCCGACATCCGGGACATCCGCCGGGTGCTGGACGCCGCCCACTCCCGGATGCGCATCATTGCCAAGATCGAGAACCAGGAGGGCGTCAGCAACCTGCGGGAGATCCTTGCGGAGGCGGACGGCGTCATGGTGGCCCGTGGCGACATGGGCGTGGAGATCGACTTTACGGAGATCCCCGCCATCCAGAAGGACACGATCGCCCAGTGCGTGGCCTGCGGCAAGCCGGTGATCACCGCCACCCAGATGCTGGACTCCATGATCGAGAATCCCCGGCCCACCCGTGCCGAGATCACCGACGTGGCCAACGCCATCTACGACGGCACCAGCGCCATCATGCTCTCCGGCGAGACGGCGGCGGGCAAGTACCCTGTGGAGGCCGTCAGGACCATGGACGCCATTGCCCGCAGGACGGAGAGCAGCATCGACTGCTCCCGGGCGGCGGTGCCTCCGGCCCGCACCCATCTGTCCGTGACGGCGGCCACGGCCCACGCCGCCTGCACCACGGCGGCGGACATCGGCGCCGACGCCATCCTGACGGTCAGCCAGGGGGGCATCACCGCCCAGATGGTCAGCCGGTTCCGGCCGGAGGCCACGGTGGTGGCGCTGCTGCTGGATCCCCAGATCCGCCGCCAGATGGCGCTTTACTGGGGGCTGGTGCCCATTATGATGGAACGGGCGGACAACACCGATGAGATGGTGCGCTCCGCCATCGACACGGCGGAAAGGGCCGGCCTCGTGAAGCACGGCGATCTGGTGGTGGTCACCGCCGGTGTGCCTGTGGGCGTGTCCGGCACCACCAATATGATCCGCATCGAGCAGGTGGGCGGCGCGCTGGTCAACGCCTCCGGCATCGGCGACCAGACGGCCTCCGGCCCGCTGTGCGTCTGCCGCACGCCGGAGGAGGTGCCGGAGAAGTTCCACCCCGGCGACGTGCTGGTGGTGCCCTATACCAATAACGAGCTGCTGCCCTACATGAAGGAGGCGGCGGCGGTCATCAGCGAGGAGATCAGCGCCGAGGGCCATACGGCCACCGTGGGTCTGCTGCTGCACAAGCCGGTGATCATCGGCGCGGTGCATGCCACCCGGCGGCTCCACGACGGTGTGCAGGTGTCCGTGGACTGCGCCCGGGGCATCGTGCAGGTCATGCCGCAGTAAAGAGGAGGAGACGCATATGGTCATCGGATTCATCGGGCTGGGCAATATGGCCGCCGCCATGGTGCGGGGCATCGCGGCGGCGCAGCTGGAGGGCGTGACCCTCTGCGGCCACAACCCCCATCCGGAAAAGGCGAAGGCGCTGACGGAGAGCTGCGGCCTGCGGCTGTGCGCCTCCAATGCGGAGGTGCTGTCCGCCAGCGACGTGGTGGTGCTGGCGGTAAAGCCCCAGATCCTGGAGGGCGTGCTGGCGGAGATCGCGCCGCAGGCGGCAGGCAGGCTGTTCCTGTCCGTAGCGGCCGGCAAGGAACTGGCGTGGCTGGAGGCCCGGCTGGGGCATGAGGCCATCATCCGCGCCATGCCCAACATCAATGCCGTGGTAGGCGCGTCCGTCACCGGCTGGTGCGCCAACGACGCAGCCGACACGGCCCAGCGGGAGCTGGCCGCCCGGCTGCTGGGCACTTTCGGCACGGCGGTGGAGGTGCCGGAGAGGTTCATGGGCATCGTGGGCGCCATCGGCGGCGCCGCCCCGGCGTACACCTATCTCTACATCAACGCGCTGGCGGAGGCGGCGGTGCAGGCCGGTATGCCCAAGGGCATGGCGGTGGAGATCGCCGCCGCCATGGCGGAGGGCAGCGGCCGCATGGTGCGTCTGTCCGAACGGCACCCCTGGGCGCTGATCGACCAGGTCACGTCCCCCGGCGGCACCACGGTAGAAGGGCTGCTGGCGCTCCAGCAGGGCGGCTTTGAGTCCGCCGTTCACGCGGCGGTGCAGGCCGTGCTGGAAAAGGACAAACGGATGTAGCAAAACGGCGGCGCTGCGGCTATCTGCGGCGCCGTCATTTTTTCGGCGGAACGGACATACTACCAAAAAACAAAGGAGGCATGCGCCATGTGTACGGCGGCGGCATATCTGACAAAGGACTTCTACTTCGGGCGGAATCTGGACTACGAGCGCTCCTTCGGGGAGAGCGTGGTCATCACGCCCCGCCGGTGGCCCCTGCCCCGGCGGCACGGCGCCGCGCTGGAGACGCACTACGCCATGATCGGCATGGCCTGCATGGCGGACGGCTTTCCCCTGTACTATGACGCGGTGAACGAAAAGGGCCTGTGCATCGCGGGGCTGAACTTCGTGGACAGCGCGGTGTACCGCCCGGTACGGGAGGGCGCGGAGAACGTGGCCCAGTTCGAGCTGATCCCCTGGCTGCTGGGGCGCTGCGCCACGCTGGCGGAGGCCCGGGCGCTGCTGGCGCGCACCAGCATCACCGACACGCCGTTCTGCGACGGTCTGCCGGCGGCGCGGCTCCACTGGATGGTCGCCGACCGCACCGGCTGCATCGCGGTGGAGCCGGTGGCCGACGGTCTCCAGGTCTACGACGATCCGGCATGGGTGCTGACCAACGAGCCGCCATTCCCCATGCAGCTGTTCGCCCTGAACAACTACGCCCAGCTGTCGCCGGAGCCGCCGGTGAACCGATTCGCGCCGGAGCTGCCGCTGGCGGCGTACAGCCGGGGCATGGGCGCCATGGGCCTGCCGGGGGATCTGTCCTCCCAGTCCCGGTTCGTGCGGACAGCCTTTGTCCGGGCCAACTCCCTCTCCGGCGACGGCGAGGCGGAGAGCCTGAGCCAGCTGTTCCACATTCTGGGCGCGGCGGCGCAGCAGCGGGGCTGCTGCCGCCTGTCTGACGGCGCCTGCGAGCGGACGCTGTACACCGGCTGCTGCAATGCCGACCGTGGCGTGTACTACTACACCACCTACGACAACAGCCAGATCACTGCCGTGGACATGCACCGCGCCGATCTGGACGGCGACGCACCGGTGAGCTATCCGCTGCTGACGGACATGCGGATATACCGGCAGAACTGACAGAAGGAGGAGGATCAGCGCCGTGGGGTCGGTAACGCTGAAGATGACCAGCCAGAGGATGTTATGGCCGAAGGAGCCTGCCACCGCGCCGCTGAAGGTGTACAGACCCGACACGGCAAAGGCAAACACACAGGCGACGTCCCGCCAGTTGTGCTCGATCTTGTGCCAGTTGGTAGAGGTGCCGATGAGACTGTCATAGAATTCCTTTAGTGACTGCTCTGCCATAGCATGTACTCCTTCCTGCTTCTCTCTGATGAGGGTTGGGACAAATTTGCTTTTGGGACACAGCTTTTGCGATGTGACCGCGGATCCTTTCCAGCGATAACGGCCGGGGCGCCTATCTCCCGATCGTTATAACCTTGTCAATCTTTATAGCAAAATCCGTTGTTTCGTTTTACGGATCCTTCTTCTCTTGCTCACAGCAGCTTGATGTGCTATAGTAGGCGTGTATTGTCCGCGCGCCGGCGCGGCGCCCGGTGTGACACATCGCCGGCATGCGCGGTCGTCGGCCTGTTTCTCCTAACATGGTGCAGTCCATCTCCGTGCTGCAGATGGATTCCATCGAGCTGGAGGCCTTTGTGGCCGGCTCCGTGGAGTCCAATCCCATGCTGGAATACCTGCCCCCGCCGTCCTCCCACATCGCGGAGCTGCAGCGGAAGCACCGGTGGATGTCCGCCGGCTCCTCCGGCACCTATCTGGAGGAGCTGGGCCGTGAGCAGTACGGAGCCATCGCCAAGGCGCTGTCCGTCCCCGCCGCCCAGGTGAGCCGGGCCGCTCAGGAGATCCGGCGGCTGGATCCCCGCCCCGGCGCCAGCTTCGGCAAGGTGGCGGTGCCCGCCAAACTGAACAGGATGGTATCTGACCTATGAATGTAACGATTTTTGCAGCGATCCTCTTTGTCATCACCTATGTCCTGATGTTCGCCTTCCAGAAGATCCGCCCCTATGTGGCGGTGCTGTCTGCGGTGATCTTCGTGGTGGTGGGCAGCACCGGTATCTTTCCGGACTTCCGCTACACCGTGGGCGACGCCCTCGGGCAGATCGACTGGAACGTGATCCTGATGATCACCGGCACCATGGGCACGGTGTTTCTGTTCATCGAGTCCAAAATGCCCCAGCGGATGAGCGACATCCTCGTCTCCCATATCCACAGCGTCAAGTGGCTGGTGGTGGTGCTGTCCCTGTTCGCCGGCGTGATCTCCGCCTTCGTGGACAACGTGGCCACGGTGCTGATGGTGGCGCCGGTGGCGCTGGCTCTGTGCAAAAAGCTGCACATCTCCCCGGTGCCGGCCATCATCTGCATCGCCATCTCCTCCAACCTGCAGGGCGCCGCCACGCTGGTGGGCGACACCACGTCCATCCTGCTGGCCAAGGCCGCAGGCCTGGACTTCATGGACTTCTTCTTCGTGGACGGCAGGCCCGGCATGTTCTGGGTCACAGAGTGCGGCGCACTGCTGAGCGCCCTCATCATCCTCTGGTTCTTCCGGGAGGAGAATGCCGCCATCGATCTGCATGACCGCACGCCGGTGGAGGACAAGGGCCCCACCCGGCTGCTGTGCCTGACCGTTGCATCACTGATCGCCGTCTCCTTCATCCCCTACCAGTCGGCGGCGCAGCCCGGCCAGTTCTATAAGCCGGAGATCACCAACGGCCTGATCTGCATGTTCTTCTTCGTGATCGGCCTCATCCGCGAGGTGCGGCGCTCCGGCAGCCGGGAGATCATCGGCCGGGCCATACTGGAGATCGACTTCTACACCCTGGCCCTGCTGGCCGGTCTGTTCGTGGTCATCGGCGGCATCAGCCGCGCCGGCATTATCGACCTGCTGGGCACCGCCCTGGCCGGCATCAGCGGCGATGGCTCCCGCGGCTCCGTCTTCATCGTCTACACCGTCATCGTGTGGATGTCCGTGGCCTGCTCCGCCTTCATCGACAACATTCCCTACACCGCCACCATGCTGCCTGTGGTGGCCGTGGTCACGGAGCGGCTCAGCGCCGCCGGCGGCCTGGCGGTGGAGCCGAATCTGATGTACTTCGGCCTGCTGGTGGGCGCCACACTGGGCGGCAACCTGACCCCCATCGGTGCCAGCGCCAACATCGCCGGCATCGGCATCCTCCGCAAGGAGGGCTACTCCGTCAGCTCCGGCACGTTCATGAAATTCGGTGTGCCCTTCACGCTGGCGGCGGTCATCTCCGGCTATCTGCTGGTCTGGCTGATCTGGATGTGACCGGTCATACCCCGATACGCAAAAGAGCACACCCGCGGCAAAAGCCGCGGGTGTGCTCCTTTATTATATAGTAGACCGCCGCTCAGCGCAGCGCGCCGATGATGCTCTGGTACTTGTTGATGTCCGAGCCGCCGTTCCACGTCATGAAGCCGCCGGTGCAGCCGGTGTCCCGCAGGGCCTGGACCTCCGCCGCCACCTCTGCCTCGCCGTAGGTGTTGTACGGCTCCCACAGGGCGTTGTACGCCTGGATCCAGGTGCGCACCGCGCCGGGAGAGGCCGTCTCCGTCTGACGCTCCGCCGCCGCCGCGCCGAACATGTGCACCGTGTCGTAGGGGTGCTCCCAGGGCTTGTAGTCGCCCCGGGCACTGTAATGGTCGGGATAGGGCATGCCGGAAATGGCGTCCACCGCCGCGCTGATGGCCGGCCAGTACTGGCCGCAGGCGGTGACATAGGGGTTGGCGCACTCGCCAAACACGTCGCCGGACAGATAGTACCCGGCACCATGGAGCCGCTCCGCCGCGTACAGCAGGAACCGCTGCACCGCCTGGGCCTTGCTCTCACCGTAGGTGTTGCGGTAGTCGATGGTGCCGGCCTTCTCGTAGTTATACGCCCCGTCGGGGAAGCGGATATAGTCGAACTGGATCTCGTTGAAGCCCAGCGCTGCCGCCTCCAGCGCCAGATCCACCTTGTACTGCCACACCGTGCGGTCGTAGGCGCTGGGCCAGTACATATGGCTGATCTGCAGGGGCGTGCCGCTCAGGTCGCAGATGACCTGCTCCGGGTGATCCGCCGCCAGATGGGCGTCGTTGAACACGGTGATGCGGCCGATGAGATAGTATCCCGCGTCCTTCAGCTTCTGAACGTTGGCCCGGAAGCCCTCCATGGTGTCCATGGCCGCCGCATAGGCCGACGGACTGTACTGCTGCATCACCGGCGAGGCGTAGGACACGGCGGTGCCGTCCACGATGTCCACCACAAAGGCGTTGACGCCGCTGCCCTCCGCCACCCGAAGGTAGCTGTCGGCGTACTGGACAGCCGAGCCGTTGAGATACAGCGCCCGCACCTCGTCAGGCATGTCGTTGCCGGCGATGGGGCCCTTCTCCACGGGATAGTAGTCCAGTCCCGCCGCGTCGCCGCCGCCCCAGCTGTCGCCCCGGGAGGCGTGGAGCTGATACAGCGTCTCGTCATACTGGGCCAGCGCTTCCTCCTCCGTCATGCGGACGTTGGCGGCGGCGATATAGCCCTCGCCCCGGTCGCAGGAGACGCGCCAGCGCAGCACCTCGCCGTCCTCATCCAGCCCGTCAAAGCCGGTGACTGTCAGGGCCATGCCCTTTTCCACGGCGCAGCCGGGTACGGCCCCCGTCTCATCCAGCAGGCTCATGCCCCGCAGGGCGTACACCGTCTCCACCTGCACCGCGTCCTCATAGCGGTCGGTCAGGTGCTGCTTCTCCAGCAGGACATACGTCTCGCCGTTGACCACCCGGACACAGGTGCCGTCGCTGTCCAGATCCGCCAGCACATAGTGCACCTCCGCGCCCCGGGTCAGGGAACCCAGCACCGTCCCCTCCTCGTCATATACCAGGGCGGACGCCTCAGGCGACGCCACATACCCCACCGCCGTCTCCGGCGCCGGAGGCGGCAGCTGCTGACGATAGATATACACACCCAGACAGGCCAGTCCCGCCAGACACAGCAGGACGATGATGATCCCCGCCGCGCTGCCCTTTCTGCCGGCTCTCTCTTTTGTTGACATAAGCATAGCTCTCCTTGTGCTCCTTTGATATCGTGCAGGTCATTATACGCTATTTCACGCCGTATTTCTACCCAAATGTTGTGGTGCTGCTGACAAATTTTTCATATTTTTTGTGTTTCTCCCGGTTTTCAGGTAGACAACGACAAAAACCGATGGTATACTGTCAATGATTATTGTTATGTAAATCAACCGGTGCTTCTGCACCGCTCTACCGATTCTTTTGCGAAGGCAGGGTGTTTGCGATGAAATGGATGAAACGAGGGGCCGCCGCGGTGCTGGCCGCCGCGCTGGTGCTGAGTCTGCTGGCCACCGCGCTGCTGGCCGCCAGCAAGAACTGGCTGGGCGCGGGTCTGGGCGATCTGAGCCAGTACTACGAGACGGGCAACCACGCCGATCCCGGCTACTACTCCACGGTGGACGGCGACCTGGGCGGCACGTCCTACGGCATCTACATGTTCGCCAGCAATGCCGGCACGCCGTTGAGCTTTATCCAGTGGCTGCAGGCGTTCGACGCCGGCTCCCTCTACCGCTACATGGGCGACAAGCTGTACAACGCCTACGCCTACGACGTCAACGGCAAATACGCCCCCGGCTACGGCAGCAACTTCAACGCCAACTGGCGCAGCGTGGGCGACGATTATCCGGAGGAGTTCACCCAGGCCCAGAAGGACTACTGGGAGACCCACGCCTACGCGGACCTGCTGAGCAACCTGAAGTCCGCCGTCCCCGCCTTTGATCTGAACAACTACTCCGTGGCGCTGCGCAACGTGCTGTGGAGCCGCAGCGTACACCACGGCGCCGGCGTCATCCAGGGTGCCAACAGCAGCGACGGCCGCAGCGGCGCCACCGGCGTGGTGCTTCGGGCCTTCGACAAGCTGGGCGGCTTCCAGAACCAGAGCGAGGCCCAGCTGATCCAGGCCATCTATGACGAGTGCAGCCGTCTCAGCGCCGCCCCCTCCGAGAGTGTGAAGCAGCGCATGTCCGGCGATACCGCCGACAAGTACGGCGTGTCCGGCCAGTCCATGGCCTACTTCATCGGCAGCTCCGGCGATGTGCAGCTCAGCGTCTATCGCCGTCTGCACGTCAACGAACCGGCGGACGCCCTGGTGATGCTGTACGCCAACTCCCAGGCGCCCCTGGCTGACGGCGATTACCGCGTCTCCCCCCACGGGGCCACCGATCAGGCGCTGGCCGCCGATCTGTCCGGCCTGACGGCGGCTGCCGGCGCCGCCTCCGTTCAGCTGACCTACTACGCCGGCGGCTATTACACCCTGAGCATCGGCGGGCAGCGTCTGACCGACGCGGGCGGCAAGGTGACGCTGGCCGCTCCCACTGCCGGGAACGACCAGATGTGGCAGCTGGTGGGCGACGGCACCTACTATCTGAAAAACCGCGGCACCGGCCTGCTGCTGGCGCTGAGCACCGGCTCTGTGGCCACCACCGGTGACAGCGGCGCCGCTACCCCGCTCCAGCTCTCCGCCATCGGCAGCACGTGGGGCACGGAGGGTATGTTCTATCCCAGCAGCGAGGACTCCACCACCGAGCTGGTGGCCGGCAAGTCCTCCTACCCCTTCCGCGGCGTGGTCACCAGCAGTCTGCCCATCTCCAACATCACGGTGAGGGTGGCCTCCACCGACGGCAAGACCGGCTTCACCGCCTCCAGCAGCATCAAGAGCACCGTATATTACTACGACCTGTGGAACCTGGACAGCGCCTGCGCCTTCAGTAAGCTCAGCGCGGGACAGTACACCATGACCATCACCGGCACCAACGCCGCCGGTACGGTGACGCTGGCGGAGAGCCGCTTCACCGTGGACGTCAACACCTCGCCCGATCCCGGCGATCTTGCCGACGAGAAGTACAGCGTATCCTTCCAGATCGGCGATACCATCATCGAAACGCGCGTTTACAATCTGACCGACACTTACGGCGAGCTGCCCTCCGTCAGCGAGGCCGGCTTCCAGGGCTGGTTCCGTGAGGACGGCACGGAGGTCTCCCCCAACTCCCCGGTGGCCGCCTCCAACCACACGCTGTTCGCCAAGTTCGGCGATCTCCACACCGTCACCTTCAAGGTGGACGACACCGTGGTCAGCACGGTCAGGCTGGCCAAGGGCGGCCTTATCACCGCCCCGGCCAACCCCGTCAAGGCGGCGGACAGCAGCTATACCTACAGCTTCACGCACTGGGTGGATCAGAACGGCAATATCTTCGTCGCCGACGCCACCTATATGGATGCCTCCGACCTCACCTATGTCGCCCAGTTCAACAGGACCGCCAAGCCCAGTGACAGCGGTGGCGGCGGCAGCAGCGGCGGTGGCGGCACAGGTCCCTCCGCACCCTCCGGCGGTTTCCTCACCGGTATCGCACCCGGTACGTCCGTCAAGACCCTGAACAGCTCCGGCTACACCGTGTATGACGGCAGGGCCGAGGTAGTCTCCGGCAATGTGGGCACGGGCATGATCGCCGTCAGCGGCAGCACCAGCCTGACCATCGTGGTCACCGGCGATGTCAACGGCGACGGACGCATCACCATCACCGACGTGGTGAAGCTGCAGAACTACGTCGCCAGTGCAGGCAGCCTGCAGGAAGCCGCCATGAAGGCTGCCGACATCAACGGCGACGGACGCATCACCATCACCGATGTGGTGCAGGCCGCCCAGGTCACTGTGGGGCAGCGCACCATCTGAGTGGGAGGTAACTCATGAAAAACAGACTCCTTCGCACCGCACTGTCCCTGACAGCCGCCCTGCTGCTGATACTGACCGTGCTGCCCCGGCAGGCCCATGCCGCCGGCGCCTCGCTCACCGGCAGCGACAGCGTGCAGGCCGGCAATTCCGTCACCCTGACCCTGTCTGTGAGCAGCAAGATCTACGGCCTGACGGCAGACCTCAACTGCGGCAGCAATCTGACCTTCACCAACTACACCTGCTCTGTCAGCGGGTGGAGCATCCTGGTGAACCAGAACCATTTCAGCGTCTACGGCACCTCCAGTGCCAGCGGCGCGGTGATCACCGTCACGCTGAAGGCGGCCTCCGGCGTCTCAGCCGATACGGCTCTCAGCGCCAGCTTTGACAACATCGTGGCCTCCGACGGCGAGAAGGACATCGACATGGGCTCCGCCTCCTGGTCGGGCAAGGCCGCCACCCTCAGCGACAACTGCTCCCTGTCCGCCATCATTGCCGGCAACTTCACGCTGAACCCGGCGTTTTCCGCCAACACAACGTACTACACCGCCAAGGTGCCCTACAGCGTGGAAAAGCTGAATCTGGACTACAACCGGGCCGACAAGACCCAGACCGTCTCCATCAGCGGCACCCAGCTGGCCGTGGGGCTCAACACCGTGACCCTGAAGGTCACCGCCGCCAACGGCGCCACCCGCACCTACACCATCGAGGTCACACGGGAGCAGGACCCCAACTACAAGCCCTCCTCCGACGCCACTCTCTCCCAGCTGGGCATCGAGGGCGCGTCTCTCAGCCCCGCCTTCAGCAGCAGCGTCAAGGACTACATCGCCTACGTCCCCTTTGAGACGGAGCAGGTGACGCTTTCCGCCACCGCCAGCGACAGCAAGGCCAGCGGCGTCAGCGGCACCGGCGACATCGCCATCGACAAGGAGGGCGACAATCTGGTGACGGTCACCTGCACCGCCGAGGACAAGATCTCCAAGGAGGCGTATACCATCCACGTGGTGCGTATGCCCAAGTACACCGGCATCGTGCCCGACGTCACCGTACCGGAGCCTGACCCCGAACCGGCGCCTGAGCCGGAGCCGGAGGTCCCCATGCTTGAGATCCCCCTGAACGTCAAGCTGCCCCTGCTGGGCGAGGTCCGCACGGCGGTGGCCATCATCGGCGGCATGGTGCTGGTAGCAGGACTTCTGTTCCTGCTGGGCCTGTTCATCGGCCGCAGCATCGGCGGTGACGATGATGACGGGCCGGACGGCCCCGACGAACGGGACCACCGGCATCGGGACGAGCACCGTCCCCTCCCTGCGCCGGATCGCTCCCGTCCCACGCCCCGCATCGTGCCCCGGGAGCCGCAGCCGGTAAAGAAGGCCGCGCCCAAGGCCCGGAACTGGGCGGACTTCGACATCCCGCTGGACGATGACGAGCCTGCGGCGCCTCCCGCACCCAAGGCCGCACCCCAGCAGACCGCCGCCCCCGACCTCCCGCTGATGGAGGAGACGGTGGACCGGACGCTCAGCGATGCGCCCACCCCCGAGGACGAGGAGGATGTGCGCACCATGTCTCTGGAGGACCTGCTCAAGGACATCCGCGATATGTAAAAGTCAAAATAGGCCCCTCTGCCGATCCGACAGGGGGGCCTATTTTTTGTCTGGCTCGTCTGCTGCGCAGGGAGTTTCGGGTATTTTTTCGAATGTCGTTGACAAGGATCGGGACAGGGTGATATACTACATTCGTTAATTGAATACGATCCGGTGAAGTCGTGCGGCTGTCCGCTGCAAAGATCAGGTTTAGCTGATCAGGCGGCAGTTTAGAAGGAAATGGGAAAAACCCACCGCGAACGGCACTGTGAGCGCAAGGATGCACCGAAACAGCGAAAGCTGTGTGACGAAAGTCAGCCATTGGGCGAGAGCCTGAGAAGGTAGGCGGCAAACGAGGAGCGAAAGCTTCAGGGCGCGAGGCAGAAGAATTGCACGTCTGAGGATCAGGCACAGCGGGCGTTTTCTCCGTTTGGCACCATGGAAACCACGCTGTTTTTGCAATGCAGAAACGGCGTTTTCTTATCAAAAATGTACCGCCTATCCCTGTACAGGGATAGGCATTTCTGCTGTAGTCAAGTCGAGACGGCATCAGCCGTCTGCTTTCCATAAGGTGGAAGGGGCTTGCCGGCCCCTTCCACCTACCTCTCTTTATACAGATGTAAACAGAAAATTCACATAAAGGAGACTGAGACAATGAAGAAACGTGTGGTATCGTGGCTGCTGGTGGTGCTGATGCTCACCAGCCTGCTGCCCACCTCCGTCCTGGCGGAGATGGTGGACGCGGCGGCGAGCACAGCCGTGGAGCAGCCTCTCACCGAGGACGCGGCCGTCCCGGAGGAGCCGGAGGAACAGGAGGGATCGAAGACACCGGAAGCCCCGGAAACGCCGGAGGTTCCGGAGGATACGGAAAATACGGACGACGCGGAGCAGGAAGCTGGTCCGCAGTCTGCCGTGCAGAGCGCCGATATCATGGTGCAGGCGGCGGCCGTGACGGAGATCAGCACAGCGGCGGAATTCGCCGGCATGAGCGCCACCGGCAGCTATAAGCTGACGAAGGATATCACCGTTACAGCGCCCTATAAGAAGGCAGACTTTACAGGCACCTTTGACGGCGATAACCATACGATCACATTTACGTATGATTCCACGGGAAACGTGAATGCGGGCCTGTTTTTGCGAACGGGAAAAAACGCAGTTATTAAAAACCTTAAGGTTGAGGTTGCCCTGACATCAACGGCGGCAAGCGCAAGCTGCGGAACGGGTGGTTTGGTCGGCACCGTGTATGGCGCTACCACCATCACAAATTGCCACATCAGCGGGAACGTGCAAAACACAAACAAAGGCAGTTCATATAGGCCTGTTGGACCAGCAGCTCGAAATTGGCCTCTATCGTAGAAGCCGCCGTTCTGTGCAGCTGCCGCAGGGCACGGCTATTGGCCTTCCCGACGGGTATCCGTGCATCTTGCCCCAGCTTTTAGATGCAGACACTCCCCTGCCGCGCCGCCGCATATGCGGCAGCGAAAGCAAGTACATGTCGTCTCACCTGCTTCGCCCCCCGCGATCGCCCCCCCATTGCGCACCGCAGTCATGTGGCGCGGCGGATGCGATTGCCGGTACTTATTTCCTTGCCGGTGGCGCATACCCTTTCCGCCGTCCGGTGCAATGCCGGAGCTGTGATCGGTGTAAAATTCCCAAATTTGCTTTTCCCCACGCCTGAAGACACCAACAAAAACGACGCCTGCACCAAACGCAGGCGTCGTTTCTTATTCACAGTTCATTTTCCCGCCTTATCCCGGCGGGCGTTGATCTTTTCCTTGTTGAACATGCAGAACGCCGTCATCAGCAGGATCCGCAGATCGAAGGCCGGCGACCAGTTCTCGATATAGTACAGGTCGAACTCGATGCGCTTGGTGATGGACGTATCGCCCCGGAAGCCGTTGACCTGCGCCCAGCCGGTGATGCCGGGCCGCACCTGGTGCTTCACCATGTAGCGAGGGATCTCCTCCTTGAACTGCTTCACAAAGAACGGCAGCTCCGGGCGGGGGCCGATAAGGCTCATGTCGCCCTTGAGCACGTTGAAAAACTGGGGCAGCTCGTCCACGGAGCACTTGCGGATCAGGGAGCCGAACCACGTCTTGCGGTCGTCCTCGTTCTTGCTCCAGCCGGTGTTCTGACTGCTGTTGACCTTCATGGAGCGGAACTTGTACATGTAAAAGGGCTTCTTGTCCTTGCCCACCCGCTCCTGCTTAAAGATGATGGGGCCGGGGGAGGACAGCTTCACGCCGACGGCCGCGATGAGCATCAGCGGCGAGGTCAGCACGATCAGCACCAGCGAGCCGATGATGTCCGCCGTCCGCTTCAGCATGGCGTTGCCCAGATTGTCCAGCGGGATGCGCCGCAGGTTGATGAGCGGCAGCCCGTTTACGATGTCCACCTGGGGATTGGAGGACATATACCTGACGTAGGACGGCACCACGGACAGCTTTGTGCCGTCCTTTTCGCAGGCGTCGATGATCTTGCCCATCCACTGCCCCTCCTCCGTGGGCAGGGCCACCACCACCTCGTCCGGCTTCTCCCGCTGGAAGATCTCCTCCAGCTGCCGGTAGGCGCCGCAGTAGGGCAGGGCGCGCCAGTCGCTCCGGTCCGCCACATAGCCCACCACCTGATAACCCAGGCTCTTATCCTGCGTCACCTTTTTCAGATAGGCCTCGGCGCTGTCCCCGTGACCCACCAGCAGCACCCGCTTCTGGTTGTAGCCCATGGCGCGGTAGTGCCGCAGCAGCAGACGTATGGCCGCCCGCTTGCCCACCAGCAGGAGCACGGACACGCCGTAGAAAAACGCCACCGACCACCGGGACGTCTCGCCCAGGCGCAGCACGAACATGGCCGCCATGACGATCAACGCCACCAGCAGCTCCAGCACCGCCACCCGTCCGGCCTCCACATGGAACCGCACGGCCCGGAAGGACTCGTACAGCCCCGCCACGGCAAAGATCAGCAGCGTCAGCGCCGCCGCCGCCACGCCCAGCCAGACGTAGTAGTTGAACGGCATGCCTCTGATGCCGCGGAACAGGTCGAATCGCAGCCAGTAGGACACCAGCATGGCCAGAAAGACCGCCACTGCGTCGGTGAGCACGTTGAATTGATTGAGCAGACGTTGGTTTTCCCGTATCATATCCGTTTTCCTTTATCACCCGTCACGGACAGGTATCGTTCCATCACCTGCGGCAGCACCGTCTCCAGCGCGTACCGCTGCATCTTCTCCCGGCCTGCCTGTCCCAGCTGTGCGCGCAGCCCGGCGTCCTCCGCCAGCGTCCGCACCGCGTCGGCAAAGGCCGCCTCGTCCCCCCGCGGGAACAGCAGACCGTTCTCCGACCCGATCAGATCGGTGTGCCCCTTCACGGCGCTGGCCACCGCCGGCAGGCCGCAGGCCATGGCCTCCATGATGTTGAAGGGCAGCCCCTCCGACCGGCTGGCGGACACGGCGATGTCCGCCGCCCCCAGCCACACCGGGATATCGTGTACCTGCCCCGGAAACTGCACCCGATCCGCCACGCCCAGCTCACCAGCCAGCGCGCGGCAGGACTCCAGCAGCTCACCGCTGCCGGGCAGCAGCAGCTTGATGTGCGGCGGCAGCTTCGTCATGGCCCGCAGCAGCATGGCCTGGTCCTTCCGTCCGGAGAATTCCGCCGGATAGAGCAGGGCGATGTCCCCCTCCGCAAGACCCAGCCTGTCCCGCATGGCCTGCCGCGTCTCCCCCGCCGCCCGGAAGCGGCTGAGGTCCACGCCCATGCCGGGGATCTCCTCCACCCGGGCCGCCGCACAGTGTTCCACTGCCCACCGGGTATCCCAGGCGTTCATGGTCAGCACCAGATCGGTCTGGGGCGCCGTCAGCAGCTCCGCCTTTGTCAGCAGCAGCTTTTTGGCCGCCGGCGTCTCGTCGGTGAACAGATACCCGTGCATCACGTTGATGATCCCGGGCCGGTCATGCATGCCCCTTGCCGCCCAGCGGGTGAAGAACGCCGCCAGCGACGTGTGGGCGATGACCAGATCGTAGTGCTCCCGCTCCATCATGCCCCGCAGCAGCTTTGCCGCCCGGAAATTGGCGGGAGAGGACATCTTCTTCTCCAGCGGCAGCACCGTGGTCACGTCGGCAAAGGGGATATCCCGCATGGCGCCGCCGCAGGCCACATGCACCTGCCAGCCCAGCTCCCGGAACCGCCGGAGGTAGGGCAGGTGGAAATTCATGATATGGGAAAATGTGGACGCCGTGATCAGCACGGATGGCATAGGCGTTCCTCCTTTGCTGTTAAGATGCCGCAGTCTGCCCCCGCATGCTGCTGAGGTACTCCGCCACATCGCTGCTGAGCTGGATGGTGCCCAGGTTGTCCCGGTTCCAGCTCTCCAGCTTCTCCTGCAGCCGGGCCGCTCCCTGCAGGAAGGCCTCGCTGTTGTCGTTATACCGCATGACCAGCCGGAAGCTGGCGTTCCAGGTGTCCGGGTCGGAGGGCGTGTAGTCCACGAACTTCTCCAGCATGGCAAAGCCCTTCTCCGCGTCGCCCAGGTTGAAATACGCCTCCGCCAGATACTTGGGCACGGAGTTGGAGTTCAGCTTCTCCAGATCGGCCATGTACCGCTGCACCCGCTCCCGCATGTCGTCGGGCAGATTCTCCTCCGCCGAGGCGTTGTATACATAGGACAGCTTGTGATCCGCCCACTCATAGGGATCCAGATCCGCCGCCTGCGCCGCTCCGTCATAGCTGCCCTGTGCGATCAGCCGAGCCGCCCACAGGTTCATCACCAGCAGCACGGCAAAGACCGCCAGGCCCAGCGCCTCTGCCCGCACCATCCAGCGGCGGGCCTTCTCCCCCGCAAAGCGCAGGGGCACCAGCTCGCCGCAGCTCAGGTTCATCACGGCCAGCGCGCCGAAGCCGAAGGGCAGGAAGTAGCCGCTGGAGAAAATGACCTCCACCGCGGCGTGAATCATCAGGAACAGCAGCAGCGCGCACAGCGCCGGTGCCATGGTCTGCTGCGTCTCCCGATCCCTGCGCCACAGCCGGATCAGTCCCACGGCGTTGGCAGCCAGCATACCCAGCCACAGCGCAAGCCCGATAACGCCCGTCTCCACCATGGTCTGCACATAGTGGTTATGGGCATACTTCGTCTCGTAGTGATAGGACTGCACGTTGTAGATGCCGTTTTCAAAGGCGCCCATGCCCAGTCCGATGACGGGGCTGCGCTTGAACAGCTTCATGGCGTCCCCGATATACACAAAGCGCTGCACCACGTTGCCCTCGGTGCGCAGGGTCTGGATACGCCCCGCAATGGCCTCCGGCAGCAGCTTATACTTCAGCTTCAGCTCCCCGGATGCCGCGCCCTCATAGCGGATAGACGTGATCTGCACCGTCTCGTCGGTGCTGATGAGGAACGTCACGGACTGGCAGCCCTCCGGCGCCGTAAACGCCGCGCCGTCCGCCGCGCCTGTATAGACCGTGGTCTTGCGGTTCATCACCGCGTCCTCCCTGGTCTGGGTCTGCACCTGCACCGTCACGGGGCCGTCGGCCTCCACCTGCAGGGTATAGTCCCCCGCGCCCAGATACGCGCCGCGGGTGATCTGCTCCCCGGCGTTCATGCGGATATCGCCGGTCCAGCTCACCGCCACCACCATCATGGCGACGGCGGCGGCCAGCACCGCCAGCAGCACGATGTTCACGGTCCTCATCCGCTGCGCCATACGCAGCGCCAGCGGGCGTCCCGCGAAAATATCCAGCGCGCACAGCGCCGCCGCGGCGGCCAGCGCCGCCAGCAGCGGCAGCACCTGTACCTTCTCTCCGGCGGCGGCATAGGCCGGCAGCACCGCCAGACTGGCCGCTGCCGTCAGCACCAGCGTCTCCACCATCAGCACAAAGGAGACCGCCCGGCGCTGTCCCCGCTCCAGCAGCAAAAACAGCAGGAATGCCGCCGCGATGGCCAGCATGGCGCCGCGGCTCACCGCCAGCAGGAACGCCGTACTGCTCAGCAGCAGGCACGACAGGTGCAGGCACCGCTCCTTCCGCGCCTCCGCCGTCACCGCCAGTCCCAGCGACAGCAATATGGCCACACCGGCACAGCCGGCGAACACATTGGGATTCTCAAAAATGGTCTTGAGCCGCTGCTCCTGCAGCAGGGAGCGCAGCGTCAGCGGCGCGCCCAGGGCGGTGGTCATGCCGTTCAGCAGCTTATACAGCACCTGGGTGGACACGGCATCGATGCTGAACAGCGCCGCCAGCGCGCCCGCCGTCTCCAGCACCGTGGCGGCACAGCGCCCGGTGCGGTGCTCCCGCGCCGGCTCCGCCGCCGTCAGCAGCAACGCCATGCTGGCCGCCGCCGCCACCTTCAGGAACTCGTACAGCGCAAATTTGCCGGACGGCGCATACAGCGTGGAGATACCGTCCAGCAGGACATACAGCCCCAGCAGCAGCGCCGGCCACGTCATGCGCTGCGCCAGCGTCCTGCCCTTCACGATCACGCACACGATGGCCGCCAGCAGCAGCACCAGCGTGATGCCCTTATTGTTGCCATGGAGCATCAGGCATGTGATAAAAAAGTAAAAAACCGCCAGCACCGGCACCAGCCACGGCCGCCGCAGCTCCCGCTGCAGCCCCACGGCGGAGGAGGTGTCCTTACGGCCTGTTTTCTTTGCCATAGCGTTCTCCTTATCCTTCGATAGTCTCCCCTCAGTATACTCTTTTTCGCTGTTCTCTGTCAATGTGCAGCGAGAATATTCCGCCCCGCCGCGCATACAGTGTGGACAGGGAGGCGATGCACCATGCGCCGTATGCGCTATCTGTTGAGCTTTTGTACCGCCGCCGCCTGCACGGCGCTGCTGTACGGTCTGTCCGTCCGGTTCCCCAACCCGCTGACCCAGGTGCTGTTCCCTGTCAACGGCAGTCCCTGGGAGCTGGGCAAGCTGGCGCTCTGGCCAGGACTGTGCGCCGCACTGGTGCTGCGCCGTCTGGACGGCGGCGGCTCCCGCAGCGGCCTGTGCGCCGCCGTACTGCTGTCTGTGGGCGCCGCCATGGTGCTGGGCGCCGCGGGGCTGTCCTCTGTTCTTTTATGTCCGCTGGCACCTGCCAGCGGACTGATCGCCTACGCGCTGGCGCTGCGGCGTCTGCGGGGCGGCGAGCTGCTGTGGTATACCGCCCTGATCCTGCTGTCCATCGCCTGTATCCTGTTCACCATCCTGCCGCCGTCCGGCGCGCTGTTCGCCGATCCCGCCGACGTATCCGCCGTCGCCCCCATTCCCTTCTGACGGTCAAAACGGACACAGGGTACGCCCCTGTGTCCGTCTTCGTTTATTCGGTTATCAAGTGCTTTTCCGGCTCCTGCATGTCCCGGGCAATGGCCTTGGCGTACCGCTCCTCCTCGCTGAACACGCAGCCGCAGTATTTCTGCATATAAAAGCCCATCTCCCGGGCCTGCCGCTGCCCTTCCCGGAAGCCGGGACGGAAGTCCCGGTACAGGAACGCCACGCCGTACTGCGCCGCCAGTGCCTCCGCCGTCTGCCGCAGCAGCTCGTGATCCTGATAGGGGCTGACGAACAGTGTGCTGGTAAAGCTCTCAAAGCCGTGCTCCGCCGCGTACCGCGCCGTCTGCTCCAGCCGCAGGCGGTAGCATTTGCCGCAGCGGTGCTCCAGATCCTCCGCCACCAGGCGGCAGAACTCCCGCAGACCGTAATCCTCCTGCACGATCAACTCCATGCCGATGCTGGGGGCATAGGCCATCAGCGTATCCCGCCGGGCCTTGTACTCCTGATAGGGATGGATGTTGGGATTGAACCAGTAGGACACCGGCTCGATGCCCTCGCTCCGCAGCTGCTGGATGCAGGACACGGAGCAGGGCGCGCAGCAGGTGTGCATCAGCGTTTTCATGCCTTTTTCTCCTTCTTCTCCCGGCGCAGCAGGCCCCGCAGCCTGTCGGCCACGCCGCCGTTCTGGTGCTGCATCACCGAGAGGAACCGGGCGCGCACCTGCTGGAAGGGCAGCTGCTCCATGGCCCGGAAGAACTGCTCCCGCTCCGACGGGGCCGCCGGCGGCTCCCGCAGGGCGGCGCAGCAGGCCGCCGCCTCCTCCAGCGTCCGGTGCTGCTTCTCCAGCGGCAGCATATCGAACACCTGGGCGCCCTTGACGGTATTGATCAGCAGCATGGACACGCCGCTCTTTTTCTCCTCCGGGGCAAAGCTGCCGCCGCTGAAATCCCCCAGCGTCACGTCGCTGGGCCGGTCCGTGGTGGCGTAGGTGCAGTGGTGGCAGGCGGGGCGCATGAAAAGCCGCCGGGCGATGCCCCGGCCCAGCTCGCATTTGCCCATGGGCGCGTCATAGCGGCCGCCGCCCTCGAACTGCACCCGGAACCGCCGCTCCCGGTCGCCGGTGAGCTTGCCGCAGAACTCCACCGCCGTGGGGCGGTGCTGCTTGACGTAGGTCATGGACTTCACCAGCTGCGCCCACACGCCGGGGCTGCACACGCCGCCGCAGGCCACATCGCAGGTCAGCAGCCGCTCCGGGTGCTCCCCCAGATAGCGGTACAGCCCGTCCACCTGACAGGGCGTACCGGAAAACAGCACCTGCCGCCCCTGATCCAGATACAGCCGCACCTGCTGATAGGCGTCGCCGATGTCGCTCTGCACCGGCTTCATGCCCCGCAGACGGGGCAGGTCGTGGACGTTCTTCACCGCCGTATGTACCACCCGCAGCCGCTCATCCAGTGCCGCGCCGAACACCACGCCGCCGCCCTCCAGCACATACTCCGCCAGCGCCGAGAACGCGCCGCCGCAGGTGGAGCCGTGCCGCACGGCCTCGTCCCGGCTCCACACGGCGAACACCTGGGGCGCCGTGCGGTGCTCCCGCTGCTTCTGCACCGGGCACACATGGGTGCAGTGGCCGCACTGGACGCAGCCGTCCGTTATCTCCGGGTAGAGGAATCCCTCCCTGTCCGGCACCATACGGATGGCCCCCTTGGGGCAGCCGCTGCTGCACGCGCCGCATCCGGTGCACCGGTCATGGGCCGCCAGCTGGGGCATATTCACAGTCTCTGTCACGGTGTCCCGCCTCCCGATCCGTTTCTTTGCCCGTATTGTACCACGCCGCCGCAAAAAGCACAAGCCCGGCGCGCACTGTCCGTTTTTCTGGACACTTCTCTTGGTATGATGACTACACTGACACGGTTGATTGCAAAAGTGAAGGTAACATTTTTTGGGGAAAAAAGTGGTTATAGGGT
>URVR01000002.1 GCA_900551355.1 uncultured Eubacteriales bacterium
TTCCTCTACGTCTCGTGGGCTCGGAGATGTGTATAAGAGACAGTCCGCGAAGATGTCGGCCATCGTCCACGACTTGTTCTCCATGATCTTATCTGCGTCCCACTCTCCATCAACTTCGATGTTCTTTTCCCTGCAGACACGTTTAAGCAGCGTGTACGCTGTATCATTTTCATATAGTTCCACGGATACAGCAGGAAGGATCTCTCCGCCTTTTGGTATGGCGTTTGCATCTCCTTCATAAACGTCCAGATGATTCAAAAGTGTGACACAAGAGATAGAAATGGTCACTGTGCCCACAGCAATAGGCTTGATGTCATCCGCAGGATCATATAGGTTCTTCTCTTTATCCTTCGTTTCCTGCTGAATGTTCGTATCATTGTCTTCCTGTAGCCTTCCTTTCTCCCCGCATCCCACATTGACAAACAACAACATCAGTACCATCAGGATAGTTAATAGTCTTTTCATTTTTTCTTTCCTTTCTTTTTCAATGATTCATTTATCCGCCCATACCGCTGCCCAGGTCGTAGCCCAGGTCACAGGTATAACGCCACTCCACCACGTCGCCGTCCTTCACCTGGTAGCGGGAGCAGCCGTAGTTGGGATACCAGCCGTTGACGTTGTACATCCAGCCGGACAAACTGCCCACGTCGAACTCATAGAGGTTATTGATCCCCTCTACATAGGCGCTGTTATATACCGGAGTCCAGTCGGATTCCATGTGGATGGCATTGTCCCTGCAAACCCGCTGGAGGACATCGAATACGCTTTCGCCCTCGCTGAACTCTACCTTCGTGGCAGGAAAAACAATGCCGTCCGCCGGCACGAGAAACTTCTTGCTCTCCACGCACTTATCCATGTTGTCCAGGATCGTTTCGCAGGAGATGGAGAAGGTGCAGGTATGTGTTGTGGTGGTATCCACCGTCGTGTCCTGTGGCTCTACTGGATTAGGTTTCCCCTCTGGGACAGGCTCAGTCATGTACTGATCCTTATCGCCGGTGTCCTCCGGCTGTTCCACCTGCGTCTGTCCGCAGGCCGCGCAGGACAGCAGCAGGAAAAGTGCCAAGAGCAGAGAAAGGATATGTTTGTACTTCGCTCTCATGTCACTGCTCCTTCTTGATGCGGCGGTAGCGGCGGATCATACCGAAAGCCAACAGCACGACGATGATGACGGCCAGCAGTATCGCTCCCAGCGGCGTTTCCGTTAAAGCAGAGCCTACGATCTCGAATACACTATTGCCCTTGCCGTCGGGGCCGAACTTGCCGTTCTCGGCAGCTTGAATGTAGGTCAGGGCGGAAACAGTGCTGGTTATTCCCATCGTCGGGTCATCATACCCCAGCGTATCCAGGCCGTCCAGCGGCGCGTCCACCTCAAAATCGCTGATGAGCCCTACGCCGTCCACATAGAACGTCCGCATGGCGTCCGCCACGGTGTTCCCATTCTTAACGAACCGCTCATCGTCTATGGAGATATCCAGCTTATCCATCAGGCTCAGCATCGACAGCGTCACTGCGCCGTTGGGCGTGTCCCCCCAACACTCAAAGCTGCCGTCAGCCAGCTGCACGGAGGACAGGTATGTCAGTCCGGCCTCGATCGCCGCAGCGACATTTTCCTTGTCCCTGTACGAAGCCAACGCACTGAGCGCGCTGATCGTCTCGGGTACGCTGCCCTGCCCAATGACTGTTTCTCCCTCTTTCGCGGTGGCCACGCTGTAACCATAGTAACCATCAAAGCCGCCGTCCAAGGTCTGATCTGCCAGTACGCGGGTGATGAACTGCTCTGCCAGCATATCGCCGTCCACGCCGCGGGAGCGCCACACCTCCGGATCAATGGAAGCAATGTCGTACAGATAGCTGTTGAAATTCTGAGTAGATGTAGGCGCCGCTTTAGAGGTATTCGTCAGGGGCACTATGTAATCCAGCCCGTTGATGTCGCCGGGGTCCATGCCCAGATACTGCATGGCGCGCACCGCGCCGGCAGCGTAGGTGTAAGAAGCCCTGCCCAGATAGGTTTCACCGCCGGCACCCACTATGACAGCCATGATTTCCCGCAGCTTCGCCTGCTCCTCCTCGGTCATTTTGATATTCATTTTTTCCCGTGCCAGTAGTTGACTGGAGAACGTGCTGATCTGACTGGAGGTTATATAGTGGGAGCCACCGTCCAGCAGATAGCTGTATTCCTCGATGAGCTTTTTCACCGACAGCTCCTCTGCCAGCTCCCCCGACTTTTCCGCGATAAGCTGTTCGTAATCCAGCTCCCCACCGGCGTCGCCGACGCTTCCGGTCGGGGCGGTGATGCTGCCGCCGACAACGGGGGCCGCCTGCAGCATGACCCGCAGCTGCGCAAGACCGGGAAAGGCCGTTTCATTGATGTAAATTCGTTCCTTCACATGTTCGTCAGGGTCATCTGGGTCATCCATTGTCCCCCATGACGTTATAGCCCATCCTACCGGAAAATATTTTCCAGTAGAATACGACCATCCTATCAGCTCACGGTAAAAGCCCTGTCCGGGGGTCCTCGCCTGCTCCGCATACGTACTCTGATACCAGCCCATCATACCGTCCAGCACGGTGCGGTCGTCCTTGGTGAAGCGTTCGTCCGCGAGGGAAATGCCCAGTGCCGCCAGCATTTCCAGCACCGCCGCGTCCTCCGCCACGTCCTCATCGCCGTACCTGAGGAAGCCGCCGCTGGGGAGCTGCTGCTCGGAGAGATAGTTCAGCGCCTTGTCAATGGCCGCGGACACGTCCGTGCGGCTCTGGTAGGGTGCAAGTGCCTGTACAGATTTGGCAGTCAGCAGAATATAGTCGAAGCGGTCCGGCTCGTCGTCCACGCCCGTTCGCTTCAGTTCGATGGGCCATTTGGAGGTATAGCGGAACTCGCCGCTGCTCTGCTGGCGGGCAAGCGCTTCGGTCAAAAGCTGCTCCCGCAGGGCGTTGAACTCGTCGGTCCTGCCTGCGTCACCGGCGGCGTCCAAGTCCATCAGCATATCCAGCCGGTCCTCGTCCGCGTCCACCAGTTCCGGCCTCTGCATGGCGGCCAGAAGGTCATGACCGGCAAAGTCGGCCACATCCAGTCCCATAGCCGCCACCGTGCGGACAGCGCCGGGAACATAGCCCGCCTTGCCGCGCTTTGCCGCAATGTCCATCCAGTTCGCCAGCGCCCGCAGGTAGTCGTCATAAAAGCCGTCCGGCACGTCTGCGCCGGAGGTCCACAGGGCGTACACCGCCTTGGCGTTTTCCTCCTGCGTGGCCGTGGCAAGGTAGTCCTTGCTCTCGCTGACACGCTGGATGACCAGTTGCGTCACCGTCTGATATCTCCACCTGCCGCTTCCTGTACGCCGGCAGTTCTGCGTTCAGGCCCGTGCAGAAGCACCCCCGCTTGGCCGCCATCCGCAGAATGGCCCGCAGCAATACGCCAACGTCCCGTGTGCTTTTGGCCGATAGACCCTGTTCCTGGAGCTTCCGGTAAAAATCCGCTACCCGCTGCTCAGTCAGCGCATACAGCGGCGCAGCGCCCAGCTGCGGCTGGATATACTGCCGCACCACATACCGATAGGCAAAGTCGAGGCTCATCAGGTCAAACAGCACCGAGGAGAAATACTCCCAGCATTCCAGTATCAGTCCGTATGTCCATTCCAGAAAACCCTGAAAGATCAGCTCAAGCATAGTCGGTCACCCCTCTCGTTCGGGGAGCGTGGTGTTTCACGGCTCCAGTGTAGCAAGCCCCTGAAACAGCGGGACAACATAGGCGATAAACGCGCCGATGCCGTTGATAATGGCCCATGCCAGCCAGATGCGTTTCAGCCAGTCCCATGCCTGATCCGATTTCTGCTGGGTGTTGGACATTTTTGCACCGATCACGGCGATGGCGGTCATAAGACCTGCCAGCACTGTGCTGACCGAAGCGATGTGGGTATAGATGTCCTTGATGATCCGGCTGGCCGCTGTCCACATATCCTCCACGGCATAGACAGGAACCAATAAAAAAAGCCCTGTCAAAAACAGGACACAGCAAAAGAGATAGACCTTGTATGCGGTTTTCATGTTCATTCAGTTTCCTCCATAGTGGCAGATGGTTCGTTTTCTTGCAGGATATCTGATAAATGCGTGGCAAAGGCACACATGAAAATGGGAAGAATGTCCTTGCTGCCTGACAGCCACCAGATGGGATCAGGCAAACCACGGCGCATGGCGTCATAGGACATGGATAGTGCCAGCAATGCTTGTCGGGGTCGGTTCTCCGCTTCCTCGCTGATGATGTGCTGGCAGGCGTCTGCCGCGCTCTCGTGGCTCTCTACGGAGTCGCAGAGCTGATCGTAGTAAAGCCCAGCACTGACATAAGCCAGCGGTCGGATAATGCGTTCATCCGGCATACCATCCTGTGTGAGCAGTCCCATCCGTCGCAGCCGCATGGCGGCGGAATCATCAAATGGCGTAGTAATATGCGGCGGCATTCGTTGTGCGTGCATGTTGATCCTCCTTAGTGTGTAATAGAGAAGGCCCGATACCTGCGGTATCGAGCCTTTTATAATAATTGATATTTAATGTGTGGAACGATTGGCGAAGGCTATCAAAAGCCCATTGCAGACGAAAATTGAAAGCGTACTTTCAATTTTATCGGGAAAAATTAGAAATACACTTAGAATTCCTGCTCGTTGCTTGTCCTCTGCTTCTTTCTGATAGGATTTCGTGGTGCTCTCTTCCGAGTGGTAAGTTCAAGATCTTGGAGTTTACGCCCCAGCTCGTCATCCTTTGCAACGAGCAGAAGGTCTTTATCCATGTTGTTTAGCGCATGTAGCACCGCAGCATAGATCCCAATCGCAACAGAGGGGTTTCCCTTTTCAACATTCCACACTGTGGATCGGCTTACACCAGCTCTCTCCGCAACTAATTCAGCAGACAGGTGCCGCCGTAATCTGGCAAGTTTGATCTGCTCCCCGAGCTGCTCCAAAATGCTCTGCGTCTGCGGCAGCACGGCAACACTCTTTCGCCCCATTCTGTACACCACCTCTACATCATTATGTATGTTATTATAGACGATACGCTCTAAATTGTCAATAAATAAAGACGTTATAAAGCGGAGCTTGTAACAAACTGTCCATTACTTCGTTGTGTGCAAACCTTCTTGTTGGTATGCTTCCAACTTTATCACTTGGTATCGACGATAGCTCTGCTCTTTATTATTCTAACCATGGGAGTTGACATTGACGATTAGAATGGTTAGAATGTGGTTAGAATAGAGTTGAGAGGTGAACAGAATGAAATTTCAGGAAACAGAAACAGTTGAGTTAAAGTCCATTGTGATGGATGACATCAAAAAAGAAATCATTGCTTTTGCAAACTGTGACGGCGGCACGGTCTATGTGGGCGTTGCGGACGATGGCACAGTGCTGGGCGTTGAGAATGCGGATGAATGCGCCTTGCAGATCTCCAATATGGTGCGGGATGCCGTAAAGCCAGATGCCACTATGTTTATTCACTATGAAACGCTGGACTGTGAGGGAAAAGCAGTTGTGGCGGTCAACATCCAGCGCGGCACAAACCGCCCTTATTATCTGGCAAAGAAAGGGCTGCGGCCTGAGGGTGTCTATGTGCGGCAGGGTTATTCTTCTGTTCCGGCAACGGATACGGCCATTCGGCAGATGATCAAGGAAACCGATGGGGACAGCTTTGAAAATATGCGGTCTATCAATCAGGCGCTGACCTTTGAGGCAACAAAAAAGGAATTTGAAAAACGGAATGTTGCTTTCGGGCAGCCGCAAATGCAGACTCTGAAAATCGTTTCTGCAGACGGTATTTATACAAATCTGGGATTGCTCCTGTCTGAGCAGTGCCCCCATACCATCAAAGCGGCCGTGTTTGAAGGGACCGATCAGAATGTATTTAAGGATCGCCGGGAGTTTTCAGGCTCCCTGATGCAGCAACTCAATGAGGTCTACGACTATATTGATTTCCACAATCAGACCCATGCGACCTTCCAGAAGCTCCTGCGGATTGATACACGGGACTATCCGGAGGTTGCTGTCCGCGAGGCGCTGCTGAACTCGCTAGTGCACAGGGATTATTCTTTCCGAGCCAGCACCCTGATCAGCATATACGATGACCGGATTGAATTTGTGTCCATTGGCGGGTTGCTTCCTGGTTTGACGCTGGACGATTTGATGATGGGCGTTTCTGTTTGCAGGAACCCACACCTTGCCAACGTATTTTATCGCTTGCAGCTGATTGAGGCATACGGCACAGGCATGAAGAAAATCATGGGGGCTTATGTGGATGCACCGGTGCAACCGAAGATCACGACAACCAACAACGCTTTCAAAATTATTCTTCCTAATGTGAACGCCACGTCAAAAGCAGCAGAAGCGCCCAAGGGAATTGAGAAAACGGCAGCTCCGGCCTCGGATCCAAATGAAAAGCAGATCCTGCGATTCTTAACGGAACATCAAGTAATTACCCGAAAAGAAACCCAGGCGTTGTTAGATGTCAGTCAGTCCACGGCTGGTCGTGTTCTGAAAGCAATGGTGGATAACGGCCAAATCAAGCAGCTTGGTGGGAGTCGTAATACCCGGTATGAGCTGCCGATGGAATGAACAGAAATAGCATTTGTATTGTAGGCTTGTCAACTGACCGGCTATTGCGAAGGGGCTACCACCCAAGTTACCAGAGCCGCTTTTATCCGGTGGAAGTTGCACGTTTATGTGCAGCTTCCTTTAGAAACTCCAGAAACATCTCCTCTAACTCCGTCTCGCTGTCGATCTGCTCTAAGTACGGCGCAAATTTCCTGCGGTCGAAGGTGATTTTCTTAGACGGTGCGGAACGCTTCTTATCTGCGGCGGCGCGGGCTTCCCGCCATGCGGCGTAGATGGCCTGCTTATCCGCTGTGGGCGGCGGGCATTTCTGTGTGATGTGGTTCAGGGTGACCTTGTTCAGCCGATACCCTTCAATGCGGCACATCTCCACAAACGCCTCCTGTGAGGCGACATCGTAGTCGGCGATCATATCCGCACAGCTCAACGGCAAGTGCCGGGGATCGTTTTCAAGGATATCCGCCAGAGGCGGGATCAGACCGGCCAGCTTGACAGCCTTGCGGATCTCATATTCTGTAACGCCAAAGAAATCTGCTACGATTTCTCTTGTTAGGAACTTCTGGCGATTTTCGCCAGAAGTTCCTAAGTCCGTCCGCTCACCTTGACGCCGCTTAGCCTCCAGCATAGCTTTGTATGCTTTGCCGCGTTCGATGATGGTCAGTTCCTGCCGCCGCAGCAAATTGGTGGCTGTGGCGATGATAATGGCGCGGGCATCATTGGCCACGACCACCTCAGCGGAAATCGTGTCATGCCCGGCCATACGCCATGCGGCGGTGCGATTGTGTCCGGCCAGAATCTCGTATTCATCGCTGTCGGGGATACTCCTGACGATGATACGCTCCAGCAAGCCCTGTTCAAGAAGTTGCTGGGCAAACGCACGCAGTTTTTCCGGGGGATATGGGTGAAATCCGATATCTGTGGTGAAGAAGGGGCGCAGCTTATCTACCGGAAGCTCGCGGATCGTAGAAGCTGCCACAGGAAGTGGGTCGATAAGGCTCTCGTAGGCCCTGTTGCCGATTTCCATTTCCGAGACCTGCTGGGCAGCGCTCATGCGCTGCTTCAGCAGATCTTTCATGTTGTTGCTCTTAGCCAAGCGACAACACCTCCCGCGCCAGACTGCGGTAGGACTCTGCAGCGGGGTTCTTCGGCGCATAGTCCAGGATACTCATACCGGCGGCAGGGCATTCCGCCACCTTGATAGTCTGCTCAATGGGACGCTCAAACACATGAAACGCCTCACCGTAAACTTCGCCGACTGTTGCCCGAACGCTCTGGCAGAGCTGTGGACGGGATTGATACATGGTCAGCAGGATACCAGCGATTTTCAGCGAGGGATTGAAGTGGGCTTGTACGGTGCGCACCAATTCCAGCACATCGGGGATACCCTCGCTGGCGAGGTAGTGAGCCTGCACGGGAATGATGCAGTAATCCGCGGCGGTCAAAGCATTGACCGTCAGTAACTCGTGTTTCAACCCGCAGTCGATGATGATGTAGCGATAGGTGTCGCGCAAGGCGTCTGTGATATGCTTGAGCATTGCTTCGCAGCTGCGGCCGCTATCGCCGTAGGGCTGATACTGGGATAGCTGCATGATTTGCAGTCGGGCCGCAGCATCTGCCAGCCTGCGGTTGGCGGGAATGATGTCCATGCCAGTATCGCTATGTAGGATAGCCTTTTGCAGATGCTGCGCAATGTCCTCCGGATAGTCGATGGCAGCCAGCAGCAGAGAAGCCAGTGTGTGCTTCATTTCGCCAGTGGTATATCCCAGCGCCGCAGTCAGATTACCCTGCGGGTCGTTGTCAATGAGCAGGACTTTCTGCCCTTCGGCGGCCAGCGCAGCGCCAAGGTTCAAGGCCGTCGTCGTTTTCCCGACGCCGCCCTTGGAATTTGTAATGGCAATGATAGTTGAATTCTTCATAAGTAGAAGCTCCCTTCAAAAATGAGACCTGAATCGATCTGCTTGAGATGATCACCTCCCTTGGGCAGCTGCGGTAGATTTCGTATTGCGCAAATACGGCCTATTTCATGTCAGTGAAAATAGGGGCAACGCCAGAAACCCTTGTAAAATCAAGGCTTTCCCGTGTTGTCCCTATTATATATCACTCACATGCCCTGTACGATGCCGCCGGTGGTATCCAGCAGCCGTTGGTCCGTCACGCGGAGCAGCAGGTTGCGGGTGGACTGGCTGCCGGGGAACACCCGGACGATCTCCACCGTGTATTCCGCCGTGTCATCATCGGAGATGGTGGCCAGAATGGTGGCAGGGCCGGGCTTTACCTGACGGGCTGTGGCGACGGGAACGGGCGTACCCGTCTGGAGGAAATCAGGATCCGCCACCGTGCCGAAGATACCGCCGTCGCTGTTGATGGAGACGGTACCCACGTCACGCTGGGCGGAGAAGTCGCCCTTCAGCTCGCCGGGGTCGCCCTTGACGCCCTTTTTCACCGCCTTCACCGTGGTCTCCATAATAGAGCCGGAGGCCAGCGGCATCAGCTTGGCGGTGTCTACGTCGGTGATGCCGTGGCCCAGCGCGCCGTAGCTGCCGGTGGCCGGGTCGTAGTAGGTCAGCGTGCCGATGCCGGCCATGCTGTCGCGGATCCACGCCCCCAGCTGCCATGCGCCGTCAACGCCCTGCACGGGTACGGCGGTGACGTTCAGGTCTCTGCCGCTGCGGCGGACGGTCATGACCAGCGGCTCGCAGCCGTTGTCCTGCAGGAGTGCGCGTACCTGCTCGGTGGAGGTGATCTTCGTGTCACCCATGGAGAGAATCAGGTCTCCTTCCTTCAGGCCGCAGTCCTTTGCGGGACAGGGATCGCCCTCCGACAGTCCTACCACCAGCGCGCCGTCGGCAAACAGCTTGATGCCCACGGCCTTGCCCAGCGGGATCACTGTCCGTTCACCGGGTGATGCCCAGACCTGCTGGAGGCAGAGCGAGAGGGAAAATACCAGGGCAAGCAGCCTTGCGGTGCTTTTGCGGAGGCTGCCTGTGCGATGCGTTTCACGCAGTTCATACAAGCGTCTCACCCCTTTGTGGAATTGTCGCCGGCGACAGCGTTACTTTGTGCCGGAACAGGGCGGGACATACCGTGTAAATTCAGGGCGAATTGGCATTGGGGCGCTGGAAATTTTTTCAGCTGTTGTCTTTGCTGATGGGCGCGCGGTACAGAAGGCGCTTGAGCTTTTTGCCGTCAAAGGGGATGAGCGGATAGAGGTAGCCCTTCCCCACCAGCGGCTTTGTGGTGGCCATCAGCACCAGCATGCCCACCACACCGGCGATGAAGCCCCACAGGTCGAAGAGCCAGATGAGGATCAGCAGCAGCATGCGGCACAGCTTGGTGGCGTAGCCCATCTCATAGCTGTGCTGGGCGTAGTTGGCGATGGCCACAAAGGCCATGTACACCAGCACCTCCGGCACCAGCCAGCGGGCCTGCACGGCGAAATCTCCCAGTATCAGAGCACCGATCATGCTGAAGGAGTTGCTCAGCACGTCCGGCGTGTTCAGGGACGCCAGCTTCAGCACGTCGATGATCAGCTCCACCAGCAGGAGCTGGATGATGAGCGGGACGAAATATTCATCCTGTATCAGCAGGAAATGCAGGTTTTCGTGGAGCGTATCAGGATTTTTCACCAGCAGATACCAGACCGGCGTGACAAACAGCGTCAGCAGCAGCACCGCCATGCGGACGATCTGGAGATAGGAGCCGATGAGGGGCGGGAAGTAGTAGTCGTTGATCTCCTCGGTGAACCGCAGCAGCGTGGTGGGCAGCAGCAGCGCCGACGGGGAGTTGTCCACCATCACCACCACGTCGCCCTCCATGATGCAGGCCGTGGCCACATCGGGGCGCTCCGTATACCGGACCTTGGGAAAAGGGTTCCAGAACTGCCGGGGCGACAGCGCCTCCGCCACCGATTCCTGGCTCATGGCGATGGAGCCCACCTGCATATTTTCCAGTTTTTTCCGTATCTCCGCCAGCAGATCGGGGTCGGCCTCCCCGTCCATGTAGCACAGCACCACATCGGTGTGGGAGCGGTTGTCCAGCTGCACCCGCTCCAGCGTCAGGCGGGAGTCGCGGATGCGGCGGCGCAGCAGGGCGGCGTTCTGCATCAGGTTCTCCACGAAGCCGTCGTGGCTGCCCCGGAGAACGCGGCTGGTGTCCGGCTCCTCGATGGAACGGGTGGGAAACTGCTTCACGTCCATCAGAATACCGCCGTCCCAGCCGTCCACCACCAGCAGCGTCTTGCCGGAGAACACACCCAGCACCGCCGCCTCCTTTTTCAGGCAGACGGCGGCGTCGCAGGCAGTGACAAAGCGCCGGAGAAACGCGTCCGGCGTTTTCATGCCAGACAGGTCGGGCGCCGCCAGCCACTGGGCGATGATACGCTCCAGAACGCCCTCCTGCGCGTAGCCGTTCACCACCCACAGCCGGGCGCGGCGGCCGCCGATGGTCAGGTCGCGGGCCGTCATGTCGAAGCAGCGCCCTACGCCCAGCGCGTCGTCCAACGCCGCCGTTCTGGCGGAAAAATTCTGTTTCATGCCTTGCGTCCTCCCCGCACATTTTCGGATAGTATGGGAAAAACAGCGCAAAAGTATGCAAAAACGGCGCGTCCGCAGACGCGCCGTTTCTTGCGTTAAAATCAATTTTCGTACAGGATGTCGCGGGCCACCGGCCGGTAAAACAGGCGCTCCACCTCATCGAAGTCCCGGGTCTGGCCCAGGATCCACATGAGCTTGGCCACCGCCGACTCCGTGGTCATATCGTAGGCCTCCAGCAGCCGGAGGGTGCTTTTCAGGCGGCCGCCCACATGGTACACCGTCAGGTCGCTGCCCTCGTTGGGTACCTGCGTGGTCATGACCACGATCTTGCCCCGCTCCACGCCGCGGCGCACCGCGTCGTAGAAGTCGCTGCCCTCGTACTCCGGCAGGCCGCCCACACCGAAGGACTCGATGATCAGTCCGTCGCTGCGCGCCAGCATGAAGTCGATCAGCTCGCTGGACGTGCCGGGGATCAGCTTCAGAAGGCTGACGCGGGTATCCAGCCTGTCGTAGAACAGCGGCCGGGGATAGCAGGCACAGCGCATGTACTGCAGCAGATGGCCGTCCTGCACCACCGCCAGATCGGGGTAATTCACGCTGGAAAAGGCGTGGTAGCTCTTGGAGCAGGTCTTACGGGCGCGGGTGCCCAGAATGACCTTGCCATTGAACACGATCTGGACGCCGCCGCATCCCCGGCAGGCATAGAGGAACGCATCCGTCAGATTGCGCTTGGAGTCGGTGCCGTCGAACCAGATGGGCTTCTGGGCGCCGGTGAGCACAATGGGCTTGGGACTGCCCTGCACCAGATAGCTGAGAGCGGCGGCGGTGTAGGCCATGGTGTCGGTGCCGTGGGCGATGACGAAGCCGTCATAGTCGTCGTAGCGGTCGCGGATGGCCGCGGCCAGACCCAGCCAGTGCTCCGGGCAGATGTTGGTGCTGTCCAGCGAGTACAGCTGGAGGCAATCCACCCGGCAAAGCGCCGCAATGCCGGGGATAAAGGACAGCAGCTGCTCCGTGTTCAGCTCCGGCGTCAGGCCGGAGGGTGTCTTTTCCGAAGCGATGGTGCCGCCGGTGCCGATCATCAGAATATGCTTCACGTTCATACCTCCCGGTCGTCGATTGCGGCCAGTCCGAAGGCCGCGGCCTGCTCCATCAGGCGGCGGGACTGGAAATCATCGCCGCAGGCTGCCCGCAGCTGCTGCAAAAACAGGCCCCGCAGCGAGTCCTCGCCGCATTTGTCCCACAGCTCCTGCCGGGCGGTGGTCTTATCCCGCACCTGCAGGGCGTAAAAACGGTCTGCCAGCGCGCCGTGTACCCGCTCCGCGGATACCGGTGCGGTGGGACTGCCGGTGAGGAGCACGCGGTACACGTCCGCCTCCGTACCGGCGGGCAGGGCGGCTGCAACGCAGGCAGCCGGATCGCCCTCGGTGACGTCCGTCTCCATGATGCGGTAGCGGCGGCGGGCAAAGGGCACAAAGCGCAGCGCGGCTCCCTCCGCCGATACGTCGCCGGTGAGGAAGCCTTTGTCCCCCAGCTCATCAAAGCCCCGGCCCTCCAGACAGCCGCAGTAGCCGTAGGGCACACGGCCGGCCCGAAGGACGCCGGTGCAGCCGTGGACATGACCCAGCGCCAGATAATGCAGGCCGGAGGCGGCCACGACAGCGGTGGTCAGGGGTCGGTAGCGGCTCTCGGAGCCGGTCAGCTCCCCATGCAGAAGACCGATATGCACCAGCCCGTCGTCGGGGGCGGTGAAGCCGGACAGCACATGGTCCGTCGGCTCCTCCGGCGCGGTAAAGGCGGCGCCGTGAACGGCGCAGCCGTACTGGGGGAACGGGATGGTCTGCATCCGGTCCTCTGTAAAGATATGCACGTTGTCGGGCCACAGCGTGCGGGCGTAGGCGCTGCGGGCCGTGTAGGGGTCGTGGTTGCCGGGGGCGATCACCGTCTGACCCCGGAAGCCGCCCAGTGCCTGTGCCAGCAGGCGGGCGGTATCGCCGCCCACGGCGTCGCCGTCGAACAGATCGCCGGCCAGCAGCAGGAGCTGCACCTCGTGGTCGTTGGCCCAGTCCACCAGACGCTGTACGCTCTCCCGGCTCTCGGCCCGGCGCTGCCGGGCCTGCTCCGGCGTCAGGGCGCCGAAGGCGCTGTCCAGATGGAAGTCGCCGGCGTGCAGGATGCGTACCATCACGCCTCCTCGTCCTGCCAGCCCTTGCACACGTCCACCCACTGGACGAAGTTCTTTCCGCAGCAGCGCTCCAGCTCGTCGCAGGTCAGCTCGATGGCGCTGGCGGCGCTGCCCACGGCGGGGAACACCGTCTCAAACCGCTTCAGGGAAACGTCCAGATAGGTCTTAACATCGTCAGGCAGGGCAAAGGGGCACACGCCGCCTACGGCGTGGCCGATACGCTCCACCGCCTCCTCGGCGGTGAGCATCTTGGCCTTGGCGCCGAAAAAGTGCTTGTATTTGCTGTTGTCCACCTTGGCGTCGCCGGCGGCCACCACCAGGATGGGGTCCTCTCCCACCTTGAAGCTGAGGGTCTTGGCGATGCGGGCGCCCTCCACGCCCACGGCCAGCGCGGCCAGCTCCACCGTGGCGCTGGACACGTCAAATTCACGGATACGGTCGGTAACGCCGTAAGGCTCCAGATAGGCTCTTACTTTTTCCACAGACATAATGCAGTTTCTCCTTTTATTTGATCTCGATACGCTCCACACCGGTGCACAGACCGGTGTCGCCGTTCAACGTGAAAATGCAGCCCTGGGCGGAGCAGGGGCCGTCCGCCGCCTGATAGCGGCCGGGCAGGCCGCCCAGGAAGAACTCCATGGACTGCTCCGGCCGGATGCCCAGCACCGATTCGATGGGGCCGGTCATGCCCAGATCGGTGACATAGCCGGTGCCCTTGGGGAACACCCGCTGGTCGGCGGTGGGGACATGGGTGTGGGTGCCCCACAGGGCGGAGACGCGGCCATCCAGATAGTAGGCCATGGCCAGCTTCTCGCTGGTGGCCTGCGCGTGAAATTCCACCAGTGTGAATGTGGGCTTGTCCGCCGTCTTCAGCAGACGGTCCGCCGTGGTGAAGGGGTTGTCGGCGTTAAAGTCCAGGTCGCAGCGGCCGATAAGCACCAGCACCGCCGCGGAGAACGCGCCGCAGTCATAGACCGCCCAGCCCCGCCCGGCGGCGCGGCCCGTAAAGTTAGCGGGGCGCAGGATATAGCGGTTTTCGTCCAGAAACGGAGCGATCTGGGGCTTGCCGAAGGTGTGGTTGCCCAGCGTGATGACATCCGCGCCGGCAGCCAGCAGATCCTCCGCCTGCGCCCGGGTCAGCCCGCTGCCGGAGATGTTCTCGCCGTTGACCACGGTGAAGGCGATGCTCCGCTCCCGCTTGAAGGCGCGCAGCTTCTTCTCCAGCAGCTCCAGCCCTGTCTCGCTGGCCACATCGCCCAGCGCCAAAATACGATAGTCCATAAAATACACTCCCTTGAGGTCAGTCGTTCCAGCCCAGGATCTTGGTGAGCTGGCGGTTTGCGTAATAGTATGCGGAGGCCGGATAGTTCCGCAGATTGGCGGTGTTGGAGCACAGCAGGTAATCCACGGTCTGCCCCGCGTCATCGGTGAGGACGCCGCAGATGACGGTGGTGTGGTTCCGCGGCTCCTCCACGCCCATGGTGATGATGTCCCCCACCTCACCGGTGAAGTAGGGCGCGCCCACCACAGCCACCAGGCCGGAGCCGATATGACCGGCGGCCATGTCCAGGAAGCCGCCCACGTTGACCCACGGCAGCGTGACGTTGCTGCTGCCGAAGTAGTACCAGCCCGTCTCATAGCCGCCGGACACCGGTGGGATGCCGCCGGCGCTCACCACCTGGGAGCCGAAGTTCATGCAGTTGCCGCCCACGTCGTCGTAGGCTGTATAGCCGGGATTGCGCTTGGCGCTGTATGTCAGCATGTAGTCCAGCGCAGCGTCCCGGTCATAGTCGTGATCCCATGTGACCTCCGGCGTCCACGGCGTCCGGGGATCGTTCCGCCGCGCCTCGATGCAGGCCAGCAGCCGGGGCAGGTGGCGGTCGGTATCCGTGGCGGCGTCATAATCGGCGCTGTAGTAGGGGTTGTCGTCGGAGACGTGGGACGCGATGCGCCAGCGGTCGCCGCTGATGCGCTGGAGCCGGAAGGTGTGCTTCACGTTCCACTGCTCGGAGGGCAGCCCCTCCAGCCCGTCAAAGTAGAGCACGCTGCTCTCCAGCACCGTCAGCTCCGCCGTGTCGCCGTCGCCGGACAGCTCCGTGCAGCGCAGGGAATAGCTGTAGGAGCTGGCGTGCAGGTCGATGGGCGACTGCTGCCGGATGGCCGCCAGCGTGCGCCACACGGTGCGGTGGTAGTCGGACTGGGCGCGGTCCACAAACAGGTCAGTGCAGTCAATGGCCTGCAAATTGCAGACCGACTGGTAATAGCAGTCCATGAAGTCCAGCAGCAAAAGCTCCTGCCCGGTGGTCATGCCGCAGGCCGCCGCGCCGGAGATCCGCTCAAAGGCTGCGCTGACCGGCTCCGGCTCCCGTCCCCAGGCGGAGTGGTGCTGCCGCGTCCAGACCGGCTCCGCAATAGCAGCCGCGGCAGTGTCGTCCGGCTCCGCCGCGGAGAGCTTCGGCTGTTCCTCCACCGTCTGGCTGTCATCTCCCGTGACCGTCATGCAGCCGGTCATGGACAGCGCCATGGCCAGCAGAAGTATGTAAAGTGCCATGCGTTTCATGTGTTCGCCCCCTTTCATTCAGGGACATTATAGCAAAAGAAGCTCCGGAGTGCAACGCACTCCGGAGCTTGTGGGGGTCTTTATTTTGCGTATTCCACGACCTTCGTCTCCCGCAGGACGTGGACCTTGATCTGGCCGGGGTACTCCAGCTCGTTTTCGATGCGCTTGGCCAGCTCGCGGGCCAGAATGACCATCTCATCCTCGGACACCTGCTCGGGCTTGACCATGACGCGGACCTCGCGGCCCGCCTGAATGGCGTAGCTCTTCTCCACGCCGGGATAGGTGCCGGTGATCTCCTCCAGCTTCTCCAGACGCTTGATGTAGTTCTCCAGATTCTCGCGGCGTGCGCCGGGGCGCGCAGCGGAGATGGCATCGGCCGCCTGCACCAGGCAGGCCACCAGCGTCTTGCACTCCACATCGCCGTGGTGTGCCTGGATGGCGTGGATGATATCCTCTTTCTCCCGGTATTTGCGGGCGTACTCCACGCCCAGCGCCACATGGGTACCCTCGAACTCATGGTCAAGGGCCTTGCCGATGTCGTGGAGCAGACCGGCGCGCTTGGCAGCCTGTACGTCGGCGCCCAGCTCCGCGGCCATCATGCCGGCAATGTGGCTGACCTCGATGGAGTGCTGCAGCACGTTCTGGCCGTAGCTGGTACGGTAATGCAGACGGCCCAGCAGCTTCTGCAGCTCGGGATGCAGGCTGCGGACGCCGGTTTCCAGCACGGCGCGCTCGCCCTCGGCGCGGATGACGCCGTCCACCTCGCGGCGGGCCTTCTCCACCATCTCCTCAATGTGGGTGGGGTGGATGCGGCCGTCGGCGATGAGCTTCTCCAACGCCAGACGGGCCACCTCGCGGCGGACCGGCTCGAAGCAGGAAACGGTGATGGCCTCGGGGGTATCGTCGATGATCAGGTCGGCGCCGGTCAGGGTCTCCAGCGTCCGGATGTTGCGGCCCTCGCGGCCGATGATGCGGCCCTTCATCTCGTCATTGGGCAGGGGCACCACACTGACGGTGATCTCGGCCACATGGTCGGCGGCGCACCGCTGGATGGCGGTGGCCACGATCTCCCGGGCGCGCTGGTCGGCCTCGTCCTTGGCGCGGGCCTCGATCTCCTTGATCTTCAGCGCCGTCTCATGGGTGACCTCGGACTCCACCTGTGCGATCAGGTAGTCCTTGGCCTGCTCCGCCGTGAAGCCGGAGATGCGCTCCAGCATTTCGGTCTGGCTGCGCTTGATGAGCTTGATCTCCTCCTGCTCCTTATCGGCGGCGGCGTGCTTCTGAGCCAGCGCCTCCTCTTTCTTTTCGATCATCTCGGTCTTGTGATCGAGATTTTCCTCTTTCTGCTGCAAACGGCGCTCCTGCTTCTGCTGCTCGGCGCGGCGTTCTTTCACTTCCCTCTCGTATTCGCTGCGGTTTTTCAAAATCTCTTCTTTTGCTTCGAGAAGCGCTTCCCGCTTTTTATTCTCAGAGCTTTTAATTGCCTCGTTGATGATGCGCGTGGCTTCTTCCTCCGCGCTGGAGATTTCTTTTTCCACTACGCCCTTGCGGTAGCGAATGCCGAGGAGGAAAAAGACCACCGCCGCCACAGCGAACGCGGCTGCTGCCACGATCCAACCTGTTGCGGTCACTGTTCATTCCTCCTATGTTGTGATGGTTTGTATGGGGCGGCACAAGATGTGCCTTAGAAAATAACCGAAAGGGACCCCTGTCCTCCCGATGATAATCCTATATAATATTAAACATATTATAGTCAACTGTCAAGGGCAAACGGGAAAAATGCCCTGTGTTTTTTGGGCAGATTCCCGGTTTTGTCAGTCAAAAGCCGTCTATTGGATGTAGGCCGCGGCGGCATAGCCCAGATGGCCCTGGTGCCCTACGCTGTACCATTCCCCGGTGCGGCCGTAGACCGTCACCGCCGTGCCGGAGGGCAGCTGGGCGATGACCCGGCCCGATGTGGACGGGTAGTCCCGCAGGTTCAGGTTCCCGGACTGGGTGCGCACCGTACCGCGCCACGGCGTGATGGGCGTGATGAACGGCAGGCCGAAATACTCCGTCAGGGACAGTGCCAGATTGGCGGCAATGGCCTCGATGTTGTTCTGCACCCAGCGGGCGTCGGCGTAGTTGTCGTGATACCCCAGCTCCAGCAGCACGGCGGGCATCCGGGGCTGGCGCACCTCCCCCAGTGCGGTGGTGGCGCGGGTGTAGACCTTTTCCGGCAGCGGGTAGATGGTCTTCAGGTTCCGCACGAAGATATCGGCGGCATGCTGGCCGTTGGCGCTGCCGGGGTAGTAGAAGGCGATGACTCCCCGGACGGTGCCCTCCCGGCTGCCGTCAGTGCTGGCGTTGGAGTGGAGTGCCAGATAGAAGTCATAGTTCCCGGCGTTGCCCCGCCGGATGGAGCTGGCAGCCGTCATCTCCGGCGTGTTGCGCCCGAAGCGGATGGTGTTGGCGGTGAGATACGGCTCCATGGCGTCGGCGATGAGGTTCATGAAATACTCCTCACTGCCCGCGCCGGTGATATACGGATTGTATTCCTGCGTGCTGGGACTTAGAAACACACTTGGCATGGTCATTCCCCTTTCATAGAATGTCATCACCATATTTATATGGAAAACGGCGGAAAGATGTGTTATCATGTTGCCCACGAAATGAAAGGCGGTATGTACCATGAAAGCAGCACGTCCCTATCCCAAGATCATCATTACCCCCAAGGGGGAGGCCGCGCTGACCGGCGGACACCCGTGGGTCTACGAGGGTGAGGTCACCGCCGTGGACGGCGCGGCGGAGGACGGCGGACTGGTGGACGTGGTGAGCCGCCGGGGCAGCTGGCTGGGCTGCGGGTTCTACAACAGCCGCTCCAAGATCCGGGTACGGCTGGTGAGCCGCAACGCCAACGACGACTTCTCCGACATCTTCTGGGAGCGGCGCATCCGCTACGCCTGGGAGTACCGCAAGACGGTGATGGGCGAGACGGACAGCCGCTGCTGCCGCGTGATCTTCGGGGAGGCCGATCTGTTCCCCGGTCTGACGGTGGACCGGTTTGAGAGCGTGCTGGTGACCCAGACGCTGAGTCTGGGCATGGAGCGCATCAAGCCTCGCCTGTTCCCCCTGCTGGCCAAGGTGCTGCGGGAGGATGGGCAGGATATCCGGGGTATCTATGAGCGCAACGACGTGGCCATCCGCGAGCTGGAGGGCATGGCACAGGGCAAGGGCTGGTATCCCCTGCCCGGCGAGACGCCGCCGGCGCAGACAACGGTGGACATCGTGGAAAACGGCATCCGCTACACCGTGGATTTTGAGAACGGGCAGAAGACCGGCTTCTTTCTGGATCAGAAGTACAACCGGCTGGCGGTGTCCCGGCTGGCGAAGGGCCGGACGGTGCTGGACTGCTTCACCCATACTGGCTCCTTCGCCCTCAACGCCGCGCGGGGCGGCGCGGCCCATGTCACCGCCGTGGACGTATCGGAGTTCGCGGTACAGTGTGCGGTGGAGAACGCCCGCCGCAACGGGCTGGACGGCGTTATGGACTGCATGGCCGCCAATGTATTCGACCTGCTGCCCCAGCTGGAAAAGCAGCCGCGAAAATACGATTTCATCATCCTCGACCCGCCTGCCTTTACCAAGAGCCGCAAAACCGTGGCCAGCGCCATGACCGGCTACAAGGAGATCAACTACCGCGCCATGAAGCTGCTGCCCCGGGGCGGCTATCTGGCCACCTGCTCGTGCAGCCACTTCGCCACGGAGGAGCTGTTCATCAAGATGCTGCGCAGCGCCGCCCGGGACGCGGGGGTACAGCTGCGGCAGATCGAGGCGCGGCAGCAGTGCGCCGACCACCCTATTCTCTGGGGCGTGGAGGAGACGAATTACCTGAAATTCTTTATCTTCCAGGTGGTATAGCATGAAAAAAGGGCGCCGAATGGCGCCCTTTTCGTTTGTCGTTACACGCGCTCGCCGATCTCGGCAAGGCTGTGGGTCAGGATGTCCACGAACTTCTCCCCCGTCTCCGTCAGCGGAACGGAGCGCAGCTTGATATACCCCAGGCGCATGTCGTGCACCGGCCCGGTCAGCGGCAGCGTTACCAGCCGGTCGTCGCCGTAGCCCTCGGGCATGACGCCGCTGCCGGTGGAGACGCAGTTGGTGTGTGCCATGACGTTGTAGGCCGTGGCCCGGTCGCTGACGCAGACCACCCGGTCAAACTGGGCGCCGGTGCCCACCACCGCCTCCTCCGCGTACTGATAGTTGCTGTCGGACTGGGTGAACACCACATAGGGGTAGGCGTACAGCTGCTCCAGCCGCACCGACGGCTCCGACGCCAGCGGGTGGCCCCGGCGCATGAACACCCGGGGGCGCAGCTTCGCCAGCTGGCAGAATTCCAGATCCTTTTCCTGCAAAATACGGCCAATGAAGTGCTCCGTCATGTCGGAGACGAAGATAATGCCCAGCGCGCTCTGGCGGCGGAACACCTCGTCGATGACGGCGGCCATCTCCATCTCCTTGAAGCTCACCTGTATGCGCGGCTCCTCCAGCAGGTGCAGGTACTCCACGAACGCCTTGGCGCAGAAGGGATAGCGCTGGGATGCCACGGACAGCGTGACCCGGTTCTCCGCCCGGCGCTCGCTGTAATACCGGGCGATGCGGCCGCTGCGCTCCACGATGGGCGCGATCTGAGCCACCAGCTCCCGGCCCTCCTCCGTCAGCACCACGCCCCGGTTGCTGCGGCGGAAAATGGTGATGCCCAGCTCCTTCTCCACCTCCAGAATGGCGGTGGACAGCGCCGACTGGGACACGAACAGGTCCTGGGCCGCCCGGTTCATGGAGCCGCAGCGGTCCACCTCCAGGATATAGCGCATCTGCAAAAGCGTCATCTCTCTCCCCCCTTTCCTACCAGCATACAGGATAGCGCGGCGTTTTGCAAGAAAAACCCCCGCTTCAACGGAGGATCTGCCTGTTTCGATTGACACCGCCCGCCGTTTCGGCTATAATGCCCCCGGCGGCCGGGCCGCGCAGTATCATCCATCGGGAAAGGAAAACCAATCATGAAAAAGATCACCGCATTTCTGCTGACGCTGGTCATGGCTCTGAGCCTCACCGCCTGCGGCAGCAGCGAAAGCAAGCAGTTGGTGGGCACATGGCAGTGCGTGGTGGACATCACGGCGCAGATGGACACGGAGATGAGCGATGCGCTGGACTCCGAGTACGCCTCCGAGGTGCCTATGCAGATGTACCTCAGCGCCGTGTTCAATGACGACGGCACCTTCACCATGAGCATGGACGCCGAGGCCACCGCCGCTTCCTTCACCGCGTACATCCAGGCGCTGAAGCCCGTCATCGTGGAGCTGAGCTATCAGGAGGCCGAGAAGCAGGGCATGTCCCGGGAGGAGTATGACAAGGCGCTGGCCGAAAGCGACCTCACCGTGGACGGTCTGGTGGACAGCGTCCTCTCCGCCTTTGATGTCAGCGCCCTGCTGGGCGATGTCGGCAGCGATGTCACCGCCGGCAGCTACAAGGCGGAGAAGGGCCGGCTGTATCTCAGCGAGAGCGGCAGCGGCTTCAAGGCCGAGGAATCCGTGGGCTACAGCCTCAGCGGCAGCACCATGATGTGGAACGACGACAACGCCCTGCTGACGAAGCTGGAGGACATGGGCATCTCCTCCTCGCTGGAGTGGACCAAACAGTAAAAGAGCGCAAAAAAAGAACAGCCCTGGGGCTGTTCTTTTTTTACGCTTCCTGCTTACTCGCCCATGGGTGCGCCGCAGTGAGGGCAGAACTTGTCCTCGCTGGCTGCGCCGCAGACGGGGCAGACCTTGACGCTGACGGTCTTCTCCTCCACGGCAGGCTCCGCCTTGGAGGCCTTCTCGGCCTCCAGCTCAGCGATGCGGGCCTTGGAGGCGTTGACGGCGGCCACCACGTCCTTCACGGCGTCGGGCGTCTCGCCGGTGTACTCGGAGATGAACCACTCGCCGATGGCGCGGTAATTCTTCTCCAGCTCACGCTGCTCAGTGAGGATGGCCATATTCAGCTTGGCGGCGTCGGTGGCGGACTTCGCCTTATCCACGGCGACCCCCGCCAGATCCTTGGCCTTATCCACGGCAACATCGGCGTACTCCTGCGCCTTCTTGCTCAGACTGTTCAGATTATCCAGAATGCTCATGTGATGGTTCTCCTTTCAAATATTGGTATTCTATTGCTGCATAGTATACCGCGTTTTGTCCGCCGTTGCAAGCGGACAATGGCGAAATTTACACACTGTTCACGAGCCGGTCAATGCTCGATCCAATCCGCTGCCCGGGATACCGCCCGTTTCCACAGCCGGTAGTTCCGGTCGCAGTCCGCCTGTGTTCCCTCCGGCAGGAACACCCGCTGGCTGCGGCGCAGGGCCTTCAGCTCCTCCAGATCCTGCCAGACGCCGCAGCTCAGGCCCGCCAGCGCCGCCGCGCCGAAGGCCGTGGTCTCCACCATCTCCGGACGGTCCACCGGGATACGCAGCAGATCTGCCTGCATCTGCAGCAGGATGTCGGACACGCTGGCGCCGCCGTCCGCCCGCAGCATGGTGATGTCGCAGCCGGCGTCCTGCCGCATGGCCAGCATCAGGTCGGTGACCTGATAGGCGATGCACTCCAGCACCGCCCGGGCCAGATGGCCCCGTCCGGTGCCCCGGGTGATGCCCAGCACCGCGCCCCGGGCATACATGTCCCAGTAGGGCGCGCCCAGCCCCGTAAAGGCCGGCACCACCACCACGCCGCCGCTGTCCGGCACCGAGGCCGCCAGCGTGTTGATCTCCGGCGCGGCGCTGATGAGGTGCAGCTCGTCCCGCAGCCACTGGATGGTGCTGCCGCCGTTGAAAACGCTGCCCTCCAGCGCGTAGGTGGTCTCGCCCCCCACCTGCCATGCCACGGACGTCACCAATCCCGCCCGGCTGCGCACCGGCGTGTGTCCCACGTTCATCAGCGTGAAGCAGCCGGTGCCGTATGTATTCTTGGCCTCGCCGGGAGCAAAGCAGGTCTGGCCGAACAGCGCGGCCTGCTGGTCGCCGGCGGCGCCGCACACCGGCACGCCTGCCAGCTTTTCCAGCCCCTCGATGCCGGGGCGCACCGTGCCGTACACCATGCTGTTGGGCGCGGGCTTTGGCAGCATGGCCAGCGGCACCCCCAGGATGCCGCACAGCTCCTCGTCCCAGCACAGGCGGCGGATATCAAAGAGCATGGTGCGGCTGGCATTGGAGTAGTCCGTGACATGCTGCCCCGTGAGCTGCCAGATGAGCCATGTCTCCACGGTGCCGAACAGCACCTCGCCCCGCTCCGCCCGCTGGCGGACGCCGGGAACGTTGTCCAATATCCAGCGGATCTTGCTGCCGGAAAAATAGGCGTCGATCAGCAGACCCGTGGCGGACTGGATGCGCTCGTCCAGCCCCTGCCGCTTCAGCTCCTCGCACAGCTCCGCCGTGCGGCGGCACTGCCAGACGATAGCGTTGTATACCGGCCTGCCCGTGGCCTTATCCCAGAGGATGGTGGTCTCCCGCTGGTTGGTGACGCCGATGCCGGCGATGCTGCCTGCGGGAAATGCCGCGATGGCCTCCGCCGCGGCCCGGCGCTCCGTCTCCCAGATCTCCATGGGGTCGTGCTCCACCCAGCCCTCCCGGGGATAGTGCTGGGCAAAGGCGTGCTGGGACATGGCCGCGATGTGCCCCTCCCAGTCAAAGACGATGGCCCGGGAGCTGGTGGTGCCCTGATCCAGTGCCAGAATGTGATCGGACATGGCTTCTCCTCTTTTCTTTTTCGTTTTTGTGTGGTACACTACTCGTGCATAGATTATACCACGAAGGGAGCGGGATTTCCATGACGAATATGACCGAATTCACCTTCCTGTCCACCGACGGGAAAACGCAGCTCCACGGCATGCGCTGGGAGCCGGAGGGCCGCAGCGTCCGGGCCGTTCTGCAGCTGTGCCACGGCGTGGCGGAGCATATCGCCCGGTACGACGCCTTTGCCCGCTATCTCAACAGCCTCGGCATCGCCGTGGTGGGCCACGACCATCTGGGCCACGGCCTGTCCCTGCCGGAGGGCGGCACCCCCGTCTATTTCGGGGAGGGCAACACCTGGCACACCGTGGTGGACGACATCTATGTGCTGCACCAGCGCATTCGCCTGTGGTACCCCGACGTGCCCCTGTGCATCATGGGCCACAGCATGGGGTCGTTCCTGACCCGCACCTATCTCATCCGCTATCCCGGCACTGTAAAGGCCGCCATCATCATGGGCACCGGCTGGCAGCCCAAGGCCGTCATCGCCGGCGGTCTGGCGGTGGCCAAGGCCGTGGGCGCCGTGGTGGGCGAGAGCGGCACCAGCGATCTGGTGACGAATCTGGCCTTCGGCGCATACAACAAGCTGTTCGCCCCCAACCGCACCAGCTGCGACTGGCTGTCCGCCGACACGGACAACGTGGACGCCTACATGGCCGATCCCCTGTGCGGCGCGGACGCCACGGTAGGGCTGTTCCGCCAGATGCTGCTGGGCATCCGGTTCAACCAGCGGCTCAGCAACCTGCGCCGGATGGATCCCCAGACGCCGGTGCTGTTCATCGCCGGCGACAAGGACCCGGTGGGCGACTGCGGCAGCGGCGTGCGCCGGACATATCAGGAATTCTGCCGCGCCGGTGTGCAGGACTGTACGCTGAAGCTGTACCCCGGCCTGCGCCACGAGATCCTCAACGAAAAGGCCCAACAGCAGCAGATCTTTGAGGACATCGGCCTGTGGCTCACCGCCAAGCTTTAACGCATCGACAGCGCTGACAGCAGACGGGGCAGGGACATGAGGTCGATGTCCCCGCTGCGGCGCAGCACCCGGGCGGACAGAAAGCAGTCCGCTACGAACAGCAGCAGCACGGCGCAGGTGACGGCCGGCGGCATGCTCCGCGCCAGCGCCGATACCCACGGGTGGACGTACCGCACCGTCAGTGCCGTCAGCGGCCCCCACACCAGCGCGAACGGTACGCATACCCGGCGGTTCAGGTCCATCTTGGTGGCGCTGTAATCCCAGAACATGACGCCCAGCAGCTTTTCATAGAGCAGGTGGACGACATACTCCACCGCCGTGGCCGTCAGGCCGCCGTACAGCGCCAGACGCCAGAACGTGTCGGTCATGTCCGGCGGCAGGGCCAGTACCGCCAGCATGGCCAGGCCGTACACCGGGCACAGCGGCAGCAGCAGAAAGCATTTGCGCACCCGGTGGGGCGAGCGCCGCACCGCCGCGTACAGCTTCTCCAGCCCATAGCCGCCGAGACTGTACAGCAAAAACAGCCAGAATCCATAGAAAAACAAACTACGCACCTCCCGCCACACAGTTTGCGCGGCGGCGGGGCGAATCATACGGGAGGAACGAGACATGACGGATTGGGAAGCCCTGCGGGCGGAATGCCTGCGCTGTCACGCCTGCACGCTGGCGGACACCCGGACAAACGTGGTCTTCGGCGTAGGCGCCGAGGACGCGGAGGTGCTGTTCATCGGCGAGGCGCCGGGCGCTAACGAAGACGCGCAGGGCGAGCCCTTTGTGGGCCGCGCCGGCAAGCTGCTGGACGACATGCTGGCCATGATCGGGCTGGACCGCAGCCGCATCTACATCACCAACTCCGTCAAGTGCCGGCCGCCCCAGAACCGCGACCCGCTGAACACGGAGAAGGACGCCTGCCACGGCTATCTGGCCCGGCAGCTGGCACTGATGCGGCCCAAGATCATCGTGTGCCTGGGCCGCATCAGCGCCATGGAGATCATCAAGGAGGATTTCAAGATCACCCAGGAGCACGGCCAGTTCTTTGAGAAGGACGGCATTCAGATGATGGCACTGTATCACCCCGCCGCCCTGCTCCGCGACCCCCGGAAAAAGCCGGAGACCTTTGAGGATCTGAAGCGCCTGCAAGCCAAGATCCGGGAGATCTGTGACCACACAGCGCTTGTATTCGATTAAAAAGAGAGGTGACGCTCCGCGTCACCTCTCTTTTTATACGTCTCTTAATATGCCACGCCCCAGTAGATGTCGGTGGTGGCGGGCTTGCCGCACATAACGCACTTGCCCTCGGTGCCGGACTGCTTCAGCGGCATACAGCGGCTGGACACGCCGGCCTTCTCCTTCATGGCCAGCTCGCACTCCAGACTGCCGCACCACTTGGTACGGGCGAAGCCGCCCTTGCCCTGCGCCATTTCCATGACCTCCTCCCAGGAGGTCATGTCGAAGGTGTTGTCCTCCAGGTTCTTGGAGGCCATGGCGTACAGGTTGTCGTGGACGTCCTGCAGCAGCTTCTGCACGGCGCTCTCCAGCTCCGTCAGCGGCACGAAGGTCTTCTCGCCGGTGTCGCGGCGGGCGATGCAGCACTGCCCCTTCTCCATATCCTTGGGGCCGATCTCCACACGCAAGGGTACGCCCTTCATCTCGTACTGAGCGAACTTCCAGCCGGCGGACTGGTCGCTGTCGTCCATGCTGACACGGATACCGGCGGCGGTCAGACGGTCACGCAGGGACGCGGCGGCCTCCAGCACGCCCTCCTTGTGCTGGGCGATGGGGATGACCACCACCTGCGTGGGGGCGATGACGGGGGGCAGCACCAGACCGTGGTTGTCGCTGTGGGTCATGATGATCGCGCCGATCAGGCGGGTGGATGCGCCCCAGCTGGTCTGGAACGGGTATTGCAGGGTGTTGTCCCGGCCGGCGAACGTCACGTCGTAGGCGCGGGAGAACTTATCGCCGAAGAAGTGGCTGGTGCCGGACTGCAGGGCCTTGTGGTCCTTCATCATGCACTCGATGGTGTAGGTGGCCTCGGCGCCGGCGAACTTCTCCTTATCGGTCTTGCGGCCCTTCACCACGGGCATGGCCAGCGCGTTCTTGCACATATCGGCGTAGCAGTTGAGCTGCTGCTCCGTCTCCGCCTCGGCCTCGGCCGCCGTCTCGTGGATGGTGTGACCCTCCTGCCACCAGAACTCGCGGCTGCGCAGGAA
>URVR01000003.1 GCA_900551355.1 uncultured Eubacteriales bacterium
CGAGATTCCTCTACGTCTCGTGGGCTCGGAGATGTGTATAAGAGACAGGTACTCGGTGATCGTCTCGGCGCTGAAGGGCAGCGATACATTTTATTGTCAATACGATGGCGAGGCGTTCCTCAGCCGTATGGCCACGCCGGTGGTGTACCACAACCAGACGGTGGGCGCGGTGTACGCCTACGACTACGACACGGAGCAGGCGGCGCTGCTGAAGAGCTTTCAGAGCAACCTGCTGACCATCTCCGTGATGATCGCGCTGCTGGTGGCGGGACTGAGCATCACCCTCTCCCGCATGCTGACGCTGCAGATCAGCGGTCTTCTGCAGGCCATCCGCAGCGTCCGCGAGGGTGCGTACAGCCACCGCGCCGACGCCAGCGGCACCGACGAGATCGCCCAGATCGCGGCGGAGTTCAACAGCCTGACAGATCGCCTGCAGACCACGGAGGACGCCCGGCGGCGGTTCGTGTCCGACGCCAGCCACGAGCTGAAAACGCCGCTGGCGGGCATCCGCCTGCTGACGGATTCCATTCTGCAGACGGACAACATGGACCCGGAGACCACCAAGGAGTTCGTCAACGACATCGGCCGGGAGGCGGAGCGGCTCAGCCGCATCACCGAGAACCTGCTGCGGCTGACGCGGCTGGACGGCGGCGTGGTGCAGGCGGCCTATCCGGTGGCGGTGGGGCCTGTTCTGCAGCGGGTGGAGCGGATGCTGGGCATCGTGGCCGAGGAGAAGGGCGTCACCATCTCCGGCGCCGCGTCAGAGGATGCGGTGGCGCTGGCCACCGACGACGACGTCCACCAGATCCTCTACAACCTGATGGAGAACGCCATCAAATACTCCGCCGCGGAGAACGGCTTCGTCCGAACGGAGGCATCGGCCCAGGACGGGCAGGTGGTCATCACCGTCACCGACAACGGCATCGGCATCCCCGACGAGGATCTGCCCCATATCTTCGACCGGTTCTACCGGGTGGACAAGATGCGCTCCCGGGAGGTGGGCGGCACCGGACTGGGCCTGTCCATCGTGAAGGACACCATCGAGAACCGGGGCGGCACCATCCGGGCCGGGCACGGCGCGGAGGGCGTGGGCACGGTGTTCACCGTGACGCTGCCGCTGGCGCAGCGGGAGGAGGAGCCATGAGAGGGATAAAGCGCGCCGCGGCGGCGGTGCTGGCGGCGGTGCTGCTGCTGGGCCTGACGGCCTGCGGCCAGCAGAGCGGCGGCCAGACCGGCAGCCTGCGGCTGTACTACCCGGCGGCACTGAGCGCCCGGGACAAGAGCACCGGCGGCGCCGATGCCATCACCAGCGCGCAGGTCAGCTGGAAGAGAGTGACCGGCGACGACCGGGGCCGCCAGCAGCAGGCGCAGTACATCATGGAGCTGCTGCTGGGCGGGTGCAAGGTCTCCGGCTTCACAAGCCCTGTTCCGGTGGGCACCACCGTCCGCAGCTGCACCGTCACCGGCGGCACGGTGTCGGTGGATCTCAGCAGCGAGTACGACAAGCTCACCGGTATCGACCGCACCATCGCCGACTACTGCATCACCCTGTCGCTGCTGCAGCTGACGGGCATCTACGCCGTGCGGCTCACAGTGATGGGCGCGTCTCCGGCGGGACGGGCGGACGACGTTTACACCTCCGCCCAGGTGCTGCTGACCAGTCCGGAGGACATCGTGCGCACCGTGGAGGTGACGCTGTACTTCCCTGACCGTGCGGGTACGCTGGTGGCGGAGCAGCGGAAGCTCACGGTGTACGAGGGCGAAACACCGGCGGAGACGGTGGTCAAGGCGCTGGCGGAGCGTCCCATGGACAGCTACGCAGGGCTGGAGCCGCTGCTGCCCAGCGGCTTTGCGGCGCTGGCCGCCAGCGTGGAGGACGGCACCTGCTACCTGAACCTGCCGGGCAGCTGCGTGGATCTGCTGCCGGAGAGCAGCGCCGAGCAGCGGCTGCTGCTGGAGGGGCTGGTGGACTCCCTGTGCTCGCTGGAGGGCGTCGACGAGGTACAGATCCTGCTGGACGGCGAGTATCAGATGCTGCTGGGTACACAGCCCATCAGCCGTCCCCTGACGCCGACCGTATAACGCAAAAAAGACTGGTTGTGCCATTGGCACAGCCAGTCTTTTTCACTTTACAGGATACCGCGCTCTGCCAGCTGGCGGCGCAGGCGAGCCGCGTCGCCGTGGAACACGATGCCCGCCATCCCGGCGTTCTCCGACGCCTCGATGTTGGGGGCGGAGTCGTCGATGAACAGGCATTCCTCCGGCTTCAGGCCGAATTTCTTGAAAAACGCCTGATAGATGGCGTCCTCCGGCTTCAGCAGGTGGTAGTCGGCGGAGATGAATGTACCGCTGAAGTATTCGCTGCCGGGGATGTCGTGCCAGTAGGTGTGCTGGCGGGTGGCGGCGTTGCTCAGCAGGTACAGGTCGTACCCGGCGGCCTTCAGATCCCGGGCCACGTCCGCCATGCCGGGCACGGGGACGATGGGATCGTTCCAGCGGCGGACGAGATAGGCCGCCGTGTCGTGGAGCCGCTGGGGCAGGCGGGCGCACATCCGGGCCAGCGCGTCGTCGTCGGAGATGGTGCCCCGGTCCATGCGTACCCACTCGACGGTGGTCAGCACCTCCCGGCGGATCAGCTCGGCGTCCTCCGCGCTGAGGCGGAGCCGCTCCGAGAACAGGCCGGCGCTGAACTGCACCAGCACCTGTCCCATGTCAAATACGATGTGTCGGATCATAGCTGCTCCCCCGGTTCCTCTGCGGCGCTGTCGCCGCTGCGGCGGAACACACCGGTCATACGGCTGAGGATGCGCTTGCGGCGGGCCTTGGCGTCCAGCCGCTCGCCCAGGTCGCGGCCGCCCACACCGTAGACCAGATACAGGATGATGCCCGACACGATCATGATGAACACCGTGGAGGCGCAGCGGCGGCCGGAGGCATTGACGTTATAGCCGTACAGCCCCTCCTCGGCGCACATGGACTGGATGACCATGGCGTAGCTGGTGCCGTAGGAGCTGGCGAAGGTGGCGGACATGTCGTACTCCGTGAACAGGGCGTTGAAGTTCAGGGCGAACACCGCCAGCACGCTGGGCAGGATGATGGGCAGCTTCACCTTCAGGAAAGTGCGCAGGCCGCTGGCGCCCATGTTCCGGGCGGCATCCTCCAGCTCCGAGTCGATGGAGTAGAAGGCGGCCTTGATCATGCGCAGGGAGAAGGGCAGCTTCACCACCGTGTAGGCCAGAACGATGAGCAATCGGACGTTCTCGGCGTAGTACAGGTTCATGTTGCCCACATACCAGATGGCGTCGGAGTTGAAGTAGGTGCGGTAGGAGTAGCAGATGAGGATGGTGGGCAGCAGCCACGGGAACAGCAGGCAGTACTCCAGCACGATGCCGGACTTCTTGCTGCGGTTCTTGAAGATGTAGTTGCAGGCCACCACCACGATGAGGCAGGCCAGCGCCGCCGCGATGATGGACAGCAGGAAGCTCGTCTTGATGCCGCCCAGGGTGGCGTCGTTGGCGAACAGGCCGGAGATGGAGCCCTTGCGCACCTTGTAGGTGCCGCGGTTGGTCAGGTACTCGTAGTCCTGGGTGCCGAAGTAGTTGATGAGCGTCCAATTGCTGAGATCCAGCTTCTTCATGCGGATGGCGCCGTAGGTCTGGAAGGAGAAGATGATGATCATCACCACGGGGATCATGTAGATGATGAACAGCACATAGGCGTAGATGTGAGCCAGCACATTCCACACGGGGTTGGTGATCTTCTGCTTCACCAGCTTGGCCTTGGTCTTGGACACCGACAGGTAGTGGCCCTTGCGCTCGTAGGCGGACAGCACCGTCAGCAGCACGATGGTGAACATGGCCAGAATGATGGACAGCAGAGCGGCCCGGGCCTGGGGGAAGGACTCGTCCGCCACGGAGGAGCCCGCCAGACGGACGATCTCCGGGTTGATGGAGTCATAGCCCAGCAGGGTGGGGGCGGACATGGCGCAAAGGCCGGTGATGAACGTCATGACCGTCAGGGAGAACATGGTGGGCACCAGCGTGGGGAAGACCACCTTCCACAGCACCTTGAAGGGCTTGGCGCCCATGTTCCGGGCGGCCTCCACGGTGTTGTAGTCGATGCCGCGGATGGCATTGCGCAGGAACAGCGCATGGTTGGACGTACAGGCAAACGTCATGGTGAACAGCACCGCGTTGAAGCCGGAGAACCAGTTGCGGTTGAAATCCGGGAAGGCGTTGGCCAGGGCGGTGGTCAGGATGCCGTTGGGATCATACAGGAACAGGTAGCCGGTGACCAGTGCCACGCCGGAGTATATCATGGTGGTCATATAGCCCAGGCGCAGGATGTTGGCGCCCTTGATGTCAAAATACTCCGTCAGCAGCACGATGGAAACGCCCACCACGTTGACGGTGACCACCAGGCAGATGGCCAGCTTCAGGGAGTTCCATACATACCGGCTCATGTTGCCGGCGAAGAAGAACTTGATGACCGCCCAGGGATCCGTCTCCCCGGCGGCGTTTTTCGTGGTAAAGATGCTGGTCAGCGTGTTCAGACACGGCAGCAGCATGAACCCGAAGAAGAAATAGGCGAACAGCACGATGCCGATGATCCGCACCACAAAGGCGGCATCGGGGCGCTGGCGCGTCAGGGAGTTACTCATGGGCCGCCTCCTCGCTGGCGTCGTAGGCCATGACGTGGGCGGGGTTGATGACCACGGATACCTGCTGGCCCGGCTCGTAGATGTTGACGCCGTCGTTCTTTTCGATGACCTTCAGGGTCTGGCCCTCCACGGTGATGTAGTACTTGATGTACAGGCCGTAGTACTCCCGGCTCTCCACCACGCCGTCCAGCGCCAGCTCGCCGTCCCGGGGCTGCACGTTGACGTGGAGCCGCTCCAGACGGATATAGTTGTGCCGGGCGGCGTCCAGTCCGGCGCCGCGGTCGTTGAGATGCTGCACCAGCGGCGTCTCCAGACGGTTGATGTCGCCGATGAAGTTGCACACGAACTCGGTGGCGGAGTGGTTATAGACCTCGTTGGGGGTGCCGATCTGCTCGATGACGCCCTTGTTGAACACGGCGATGCGGTCGGACAGGGTCAGGGCCTCCTCCTGGTCGTGGGTGACGTAGATGGTGGTGATGCCGAAGTCCTTCTGCATCTTTTTCAGCTCGTTGCGCAGCTGGACGCGGAGCTTGGCGTCCAGATTGGACAGCGGCTCGTCCATGCAGATGATGGCGGGGTTGGTCACCAGCGCGCGGGCAATGGCCACGCGCTGCTGCTGGCCGCCGGACAGCTGGGACACCGCCTTCTGCAGCTGCTCGTCGCTGAGGTCCACCTTCCGGGCGATCTCCCGCACGCGCTGGTCGATCTCCGCCTTCTTCACCTTCTTGACCTTCAGGCCGAAGGCGATGTTGTCATAGACGGTCATGGTGGGGAACAGGGCATAGCTCTGGAACACGATGCCGATGTTGCGGTCCTCGATGGGAACGTGGGTGATGTCCCGGTCCTTCACCACCACGGTGCCCTCCACCGGCTCGATGAAGCCGGTGATGGTGCGCAGGGTGGTGGTCTTGCCGCAGCCGGACGGGCCAAGGAATGTGAAGAACTCGCCCTCCTTCACATGGACGTTGATGCCGTGCAGGGCGGTGAAGTCGCCGAACTTCACCATGATATCGTTCAACCGGATCATAACACACAAAACTCCTTTGCTCGGTTTGGTTCACACCTATATAAATATTGTACCCGCTTGCTTCACAGCTGTAAGGGCGGAAAGAGTTTTTTCCGCCCTTACAGCTGTGGCGAGCCGGGATCCGGCTCGCCACAGGAGTTGACAGGAAACGCTTACTCGGCCGCCTTCTGGGTCAGAGTAGCCCAATCCAGGTTGTCCCAGTCAGGCTCGGAAACAGCAGCGCTGCTGTCGGCCCAGTAGAAGCCCAGGTTGGTCAGGATGTTGGTCCACTCAGCGGAGTGAGCGGCCACATACTCAGCGTAGGTGGTGTCGCCGTCCACCTTGGACAGCGCGAAGTTCTTCAGGGTGTAGATGGCGGGCACGCCGTCGGGGTACAGGATGTCAGCGGCAGCGGTGTTGCAGGGATAGGAGTCGAACTCCTCGCCCCAGGCCGCCTGGGTCTCGGCGGAGCCGAACCACTCGGCGAAGGCCTTGACAGCCTCGGTCTCCTCGTCGGTGCGGCCTTCCTTGTTCAGGATGCCCAGATACTCAGCGATGTAGTAGGTGCCGTCGTCAATGTCCACCAGATTCCAGTTCTCGGGAGTCATGGTGCCCTTCAGCGGGGTCTCGGAGCTCTCGGCAGCGGCGTCGATCTTGCCGTACAGGGAGGAGGAGTAGAAGGTGGAGACAGCCACGTCGCCCTTGTTCAGAGGATCGAAGCCGTACTTGTAGGTATCATCGGAGGAATACACGCCGTTGGCGCAGTAGTTCCACAGCATCTTCCAGCCGTCGATGGACACGCCGCCGGCGGGGGAGGTGGGATCGATGAAGGAGTACAGCAGGGCGGAGTTGATGTTGGCGTTGGTGGTGCCGCCGACCTTGTTCTGACGATACCACTTGTAGCCGCAGTTCACGATGTCGGACCAGTGAGCGAAGTGCAGAGCCTCGCCGTTGGTGCCCAGCTCATCGGTACGGTACAGCATCAGCACGTTCTGGATGACCAGACCGTAGGCAGCGCCGGGATAAGCATACTCGCCGACCTGATCAGCCCAGGTGGGCGTCCATTCCACCAGGGACAGGTTCTCGTAGGTGCCGTTGACGACCTGGCTCCAGCGGGTCTCGTTCAGACCGAACAGGATGTCGCCGTCCTTGTTCTCGTTGGCAGCCTGGATGGCGGCGGTATCACCGGAGATGACGCTGTTGTCGTCGATGGACACGGTGAAGCCGGCGTCCTTGGCGGCGTTGACCAGCCAGGTGGTGCGCTCGGTGGAGTTGGAGTTGGAGTAGATGCGGATGGTATAGCCGGAATAATCCTTGACATCGGGGGTATCCTCGCCGCCGTTATCAGCGGGAGCCTTGTCGCCGCAGGCCACCAGGCTCAGAGCCATGACCAGCGCCAGCAAGAGAGCAGCAAACTTTTTCATTCCAGATTCTCCTTTTTTAAAAGTCGGGCAGCGCGGACGCACCGCCACACCATTATTATACCAGCGCGTAATTCACCGGCAAAACGGGACATCTCTGCGATTATCCGGACTATTCTGACAAAAGGGACGGTGTATGTCAAAATACACCGTCCCTTTTTGTGCAATTTTTCTACCGGCAGCGGTCCTGATACTCCGACGGCGACATGCCGGTGAGCTTTTTGAACGTGCTGCCGAAATAGGCCACGTCCCGGTAGCCCACCATCTCCGCCACCTCGTACACCTTGTAGCGGCAGTCCGCCAGCAGCTTCCGGGCCGTGTGGATGCGGTACTGTGTGAGGTAGCCCAGGGCCGTGTAGTTGGTCTCCTTCTTGAAAACGTGGCTCAGATGTCCCTCGCTGATGCCGATGTGCCGGGCGATGGTGGCGATGTTGATGTCCGCGTCGGCGTAGTGCTCAGCGATATAGCTCAGGGTCTGGAGCACATACTTGCTCTTGTCGCCCTTGGGCAGCAGCAGCGTGTCCTCCGCCGGCCGGGCGGCGCCCTCCTGCTCCCGCACCCGGGCGATGGCGGCCATGAGGTCCTGGTCCCGGAAGGGCTTGAGCAGGTAGTCCGCCGCGCCGCAGCGCAGGGCGGAGCGGGCGTAGTCGAACTCATCGTAGGCGGTGAGGACGATGAAGTGGGCGGTGCAGTCCTGCTCCCGCAGGCGGCGCATCATCTCGATGCCGTCCATGCGGGGCATCCGCACGTCGGTGATGATCAGGTTGGGGCTGTAGCGCTCCGCGGCGGCGAGACCCTCCTCGCCGTTGGCGGCCTCGCCCACCACCACACAGTCCATGGCGGCCCAGTCCAGACCCAACACGATGCCGCGGCGCACTACCGTCTCGTCGTCAACGATCAGAACCTTCAGCATAGCCGTCTCCTTTCTTCATGGGCAGGCGCAGCGTCACGCAGCTGCCGGTTTTTCCGTCGGACGCGGCGGTGAGGCCGTAGTCCGGGCCGTAGTACAGGCGGAGGATGTGGTCCACGTTGGTCAGACCCAGATGGCCGCCGGGGATGTCCTGGTGCTGCTCCAGCCGGGCCAGCACCTCCGGGGCGATGCCCCGGCCGTTGTCGGACACCCGCAGCAGCAGGTCGTCTCCGTCAGACTCGGCCCACAGCTTGATGTAGCCCTCCTCCAGATCGGCCACGCCGTGGATGATGGCGTTCTCCACCAGGGGCTGCAGCACCATCTTGGGCACGATGCAGTGCTGGAACCGCTCGTCCACGTCGATCTCGCACACGAACCGGTCCTCGAACCGGATCTCCTGGATGTTCAGGTACTGCCGCACCAGCTCCAGCTCGTCCTCCAGCGGGATCAGCTCGCTGCCGGAGATGCCGGCCCGCAGCAGCGCCGCCAGATCCGTGGACATATCCGCGATCTGGGGGACGTGGTTGGCCACGCCCAGCCACTTCATGCAGTCCAGCGTGTTGTACAGGAAGTGGGGGTTCAGCTGGGCCTGCAGCATCCGCAGCTGCGTCTCGTTCAGCTCCCGCTGGCGCTGGACAGAGCGCTTCAGATTCTGGCGGTATTCCTCGGTCATGCGGTTGAAGCTGGCGGCCAGACGGCCCAGCTCGTCAGGGCTGTCCAGATACAGCTGGACGTCGTAGTCGCCCTGCTCCACCTGCCGCATGGCGTCGTCCAGCGCGTTGACGGGCCGGGACAGATAGCGGCTGAGCCACCATGCCGCCACGGCGCACAGCGCCAGACACAGAAAGCCCAGCGCGCCGCCCACCAGATACAGGGAGCGCAGCACCTGTCCCGTGTAGATGCGGGGCTGCTGGAGCAGCAGCGTGAAGCCGGCGGGGCCGTCGGCGGTACAGAACGTGCAGTCGTCGCCCTCGCCGCCGGTGAGCTTCTGCCCGGCCAGCAGCTGGCTGCGCAGAGCGGACACGGTATCCTCGGCCTGCACCGTGCGGGTGTAGTACACCGTGCGCCAGGTGCTGTCCAGCACCAGCAGATCGTCGGCGGGTGCCATGACGCCGTCAAAAAGCCGGGCAAAGCCGCCGCTGGACATACGGACGGTGACGTAGCCCAGCAGCTGGCCGCCGTAGCCCGTGACGGTGCGGACCGTCAGCAGGCCGGTGTCGCTGCGGAGGAACACGGTGCCCTCGCTGCGGCGGGCGGCGTACAGTGCGCCCCAGTCCGTGTCCAGCGGGGCGGGCAGGACGGCGTCGGTGCTGTACAGGCAGACGCCCTGCGGGTCGTAGATGTCCACGTCGGCGTAGGGCCGCAGCGGGGCGGCCCGGCGGTACAGGAACTGGTACAGCAGACGGGAATCCTCTCCCGTCCGGCGCAGGGCGCTGCGGGTGATGGTGCTGGCGGCCAGCGCCTCCGCCGTGTCGCCGTACAGGGCGGCGGCGTCGGTGAAGCGGGCGCTCAGCGTGTCCAGCGCGTCCCGGCCCTGCTGGGCCTGGGTGTGCTCCGCACGGGATACGATGACCTGCATCATCACCACGTCGCACAGCAGCAGCGGCACCAGCGTGGCCACCAGAATGGTGGCAAACATCCGGTTGCGGAAGGAGCGGCGGATCCAGTTTTTCAGTCTCATGCCGCGTCCTCCGCCGTCAGGCTCCGCCAGATGGCCAGCAGCTCCGCCTGATGGGCGCCGGCGCCGTAGGGATCGTAGGACAGTACCGGGGGCAGGGCGGCGTCCGCATCGCCCCGTATGGGACGGCGGAGCTGCCGGGCCAGCCGGGTCTGCACCTCGCTGCTGAGCAGGAAGTCGATGAACGCCCGGGCGTTGTCCTCGTGGGCGCAGTCCCGGACGATGGCGGCGCAGTCCGGCTGGACGATGGCGCCCTCCGCGGGGTAGACCACCGTAATGCTCAGGCCGCTGTCCGCGGCCTGCAGCGCCAGATCCTCCGTAGTGACGCCCACATAGCAGCTGCCGTCGGCCACAGCGTCGGCCACGGCGGCGGCGGAGGGCAGCACGCCGCTGAGATTGCGGGAAAAGGCGGTGAGCACCGCCTCCTCCTCACCGGGCAGGACCTGGAGCAGCGCCTGCAGCGCGGTGCAGCCGGTGGCGGAGACGGTGGGGTCGGGGCAGGCGATGCGGCCCCGCCACGCCACGCTCACCAGATCAGCCCAGCTGTCCGGCACGTTGCGCTGCACCAGCTGGTCGTTGTAGATCAGCACCGTGGGCAGCAGGGAAAAGGGCGTCCAGCGATCCTCGCTGTCCCGGTAGGCGTCGGGGATGTCCGCGGCCAGCGGGGCGGTGTAGGGTGCGAAGCAGTCCCCGTAGGCGGACAGACTGTCCGGCGCCGCGCCCAGCAGCAGGTCGCAGCCGGAGCTGCCGGCGGCGATCTGCTCCAGCAGGGGCAGCGTCCCGTCGGCGGTGCGCACCTCCACCCAGATGCCGGTGCGGCGCTCGAATTCCCGCACCGCGTCGTCGTAGACGGCGGCGCTGCGGGCGGTGAAGATCACTAGACGGCTGCTGTCCTCCGGCGCGGAGGCGGACGGCCCGGCGCCGCACGAGCACAGCAGGAGCAGCGAGCACAGCAGAGGAATGACGCGCCGCATAAAGGACCCTCCCATACATTAAAATAGCTGTAATATATATGTGCTATTTTACAGGGCGGCGGGCAAAATAGCAAGCGGCGGACGAAAAAAAGGAGAAAGCAGGGGGCGTCTGCCGGTTATCGGGAAAAATTATAAAATATTGCGTTGCAAATGGAGAAACTGTGTGCTATGATGACGCTGAGTATGTGTTCCCTCCCGTGTGGTGCCGCAGCCGCGGGCGCGGCCGGAGGGAACGGTAGGGGGGCAGTTTCTCGAATCATGAACAAGGACGAAAGATACACGGAGATCGATCTGGCCGCGCTGCTGAAGGCATTCTGGCGGCACATCTGGCTGATCCTGGCGGCCATTGCGGTGCTGGGCGGCATGGCCTTTGCCTATGCGCGATTCATGATCACACCCATGTACACGGCCAGCGCGCTGATGTATGTCAACAACAACTCGCTGTCCGTGGGCAGCACCAAGGTGAGCCTCAGCTACTCCGACCTGACGGCGGCCAAGAGCCTGGTGGACACCTATGTTGTCATCCTCAACGCCCGCACCACGCTGAACGAGGTGATCCGCACCTCCGGCGTGGACTATACCTATAAGGAGATGCAGAGAATGGTCTCCGCCGGCGCCGTCAACTCCACGGAGGTGGTGCAGATCGACGTGACCATGCCCGACCCGCAGGAGGCCGAGCGGGTGGCCAACACCATCACCAAGGTGCTGCCCGGCCGCATCGCCGACATCATCGACGGCTCCTCCGCCCGGGTGGTGGACACCGCCGTGGCGCCCTCCGGCAAGGCGTCGCCCAGCTACACCCGCTATACGGCGCTGGGTATGCTGCTGGGTCTGGTGCTCAGCTGCGGCTTTATCACGGTGCGCGAGCTGTTTGACGACCGCGTGCAGGACGAGGACTACCTGCTGCAGCGCTATGCCGACATCCCCGTGCTGGCGGTGATCCCTGACCTGAACCAGACGAAGCACGGCTCCTACGGATACTATGAGAGTGCCGCGTCCTACGGCGGAAAGGAGGCGGCGCGATGAGCGAAAAGCATAAGGGCGCCCGCGACGCGGGCAAGCGCGAGGCGCAGACGGAGCAGCCCGTCATCGGCGAGAGCCTGAGCTTTGCCGCCACCGAGGCCTACAAGCTGCTGCGCACCAACCTGATGTTTGCCCTGCCCGACGAGGGGAAATGCCGGGTGGTGGGCATCACCAGCGCCCTGCGGGCCGAGGGCAAGAGCACCCTGACCATCAACCTGGCCTACACCATCGCCCAGGCGGGACACCGCGTCCTGCTCATCGACGGCGATATGCGCCTGCCCACCGTGGCCAAGCGCCTGAACCTGCCCCAGAAGCCGGGCCTGTCCAATCTGCTGGCGGGTCTGTGCACCGAGGAGGAGGCCGTGCAGACCAGCGACCTGCTGGACAACCTGAAGGCCATCACCGCCGGCGATATCCCGCCCAACCCCTCGGAGCTGCTGAGCTCCAGCCGCATGGAGACGGTGCTGCAGCATTTCAGCAGCCAGTTCGACTTCATCCTGCTGGATCTGCCGCCGGTCAACGCCGTGGCGGACGGCCTGGTGATCTCCAAGCTGGTGGACGGCATGATCCTCGTGGTGTGCCGCGGCTACTGCGAGAAGAAGCCGCTGGAAACGGCGCTGCGGAACATGAAATACCTGAACATCAAGATCCTGGGCTTCGTCATGACCCGCGGCAGCGTGGACAAGACAAGCTACCAGAAGAAGTACGGCAAATACCGCTACGGCGGCGACTACGGCTACGGAGAAGCGCCGGCGGCGGAGGGCAGGCAGAAGCCATGATCGACCTGCACAGCCACATCCTGCCGCAGATGGATGACGGCAGCCGCAGCGTGGACGAAAGTCTGCAGATGCTGGCGGCACTGGCCGCCCAGGGCGTTACGGACGTGGCGGCCACACCCCACTTCTATGCTTCGGAAAACAGCCCGGAACGGTTCCTGGCCCGCCGCCGCCACGCCTGGCAGCGTCTGGCGCCGCACCTGACGGCCTCGCTGCCTGCGGTGCATCTGGGGGCGGAGGTGCTGTTCTTCGAGGGCATCGCCGGGTATGACAAGCTGACCCAGCTGTGCCTCACCGGCACGGACGCGCTGCTGCTGGAGATGCCGTTCCGCCCGTGGAGCCGCCGGATGTACGACGAGCTGCGGGAGCTGACGGCCCGGAGGGACGTGACGGTGCTGCTGGCGCATATGGAGCGTTACCTCCCTTATGTGGAGGAGGCGGACTGGCAGCGCATGGCCCGCAGCGGCGTGCTGCTCCAGTCCAATGCCGACTTTTTCCGCAGCTTTTCCACCCGCCGCAAGGCGCTGCGCCTGCTGCGGGAGGGCTGGATCCGGGTGCTGGGCACGGACTGCCACAACATGACGTCCCGGGCGCCCCACATGGACGAGGCGGTGCGCCGCATCGCCCGGTCGCTGGGCGAGGACGCGGTGCTGCGCCTGGAGGCGCAGGCGGCGGCGCTGCTGCCGGCAAGGGAGGCGGCCCCATGAAAAAGAAACTGCTTTTGATCGGCGGCGCGCTGGCGGTGCTCATCGCCGCGTACCTGCTGTGGACGTTCCGGACTGTCACGCCGGAGCCTCCGCCCACGACGGAGCCGGATACGGCGGACAGCGCGGCGGGCGGCACGGCGGAGCCGGACTATACCAGTCCCATCGACTTCGCCGCCCTGCAGGAGCGCTGCGGCGACATCTATGCCTGGCTGGACATCCCGGATACGGACATCAGCTATCCGGTGGCACAGAACGAGGACGATACCTACTACCTGACCCGGGACATCGACGGCAATTACGACGCGGCCGGCTCCCTGTTTACGGAGAGCGCCTACAACGGCACGTCCATGGACGACCCGGTAACGGTGATCTACGGACACCGCATGAACAGCAATGTCATGTTCAGCACCCTGCAGAAGACCTATTCCGACCCGGAGGGCTTTGCCGCCCATCGGGAGGTGGTGCTGTACCTGCCGGATCAGGAGATCCACGCGCAGGTGTTCGCGGCGGTGCCCTACGACAACCGGCACATCCTGTATAACTACAATTTTGAGAACGCGCGGATGACCCGCCTGTTCCTCAACAGCATCCGGGAGGTGCGCGCCATCGGCGCCAACCTGGAGCCGGAGGACTTTCCGGAGGAGGGCGACCGGATGCTGATCCTGTCCACCTGCCTGCAGGGGAACCGCCAGATGCGGTTTCTGGTGCTGGCGAAGTGGACGCCGTCCTGAAAACAGAGATCTGTACCCAATAAGTGCGAGCCACTTGTGAAATAGTAAATTTATCACGAAAGTGAGAAAGGGGAAATTCCATTATGAAAAAGCTTATGACCCTGCTCCTGGCGCTGGCTCTGGCCGCGTCCCTGACGGTGCCCGCGCTGGCGACGTTTACGCCCAGCGTGGAGAACAAGGGCGCTCCCGCAGTCGTTTCCGTCGATGGTGTGGACGCAGGCCACATCCGCGTCACCGCCTACGGCGAGCGCGGCACCCATGACGCTGCGGCCGTCACCATCAAGCAGATCCTGGAGGACGCCCACAAGAACGTGAAAGATGCCGGTACGCTGGACAAGCTGAGCGCCGACGTCAACACCCTGCTGGCCAAGGACCATCCCGACGTGAAGGCCGAGGACCTCATCGTCTCCGATCTGTTCGACGTCAGCTATGTGGAGAACGGCGCCGTTGCGCCGCTGAACCAGAAGGTCACCATCACCTTCAAGCTGACGGTGCCGGTGGAGAACGTCCTGCTGGTGCTGCACAAGACCAGCAGCGGCGACTGGGAGCTGATGAACATGGACAGCAGCAAGTACCAGAAGCTGGACAAGTATCAGGTGAAGCTCACCTTCGACTCCCTGAGCCCCGTGGTGTTCGCCATTGACAGCGCGGAGTTCCATGTGGATCCCAACGGCCCCTCCTCCCCCCAGACCGGCGAGATCTCTCCCGTCGTGGTGATCGCGGGCATGACCATCGTGGCCGCCTGCGCCGCCGCCTATGTGGTGCGCAAGGAGAAGGCCGCCCGCTGACGCGGTGCTGCGCCGGAGGACAGGCGTGTGAAAACGCAAGAGACGAAAAAACGGCCCATTGGGCGTATCGCGGCGGTGGCGGCCATTCTGGCTGCCGCCGCAGCGGTGCTTCTGCTGCTCCACAGCTGGGAGACGCGGCGTCAGAACACGGAAACGCCGGAGGATCCCTACGTCGGACAGGAGGAGTCGCTGACCTATTACAACGGCGCGTGGTATGCCCGCAGGGAGCTGGAGACCGTGCTGGTGATGGGCGTAGATAAGTATGCCTCGGACGCGGCGGCGGAGGAGGACAGCTATGTCAACCAGGAGCAGGCGGACTTCCTGCTGCTGCTGGTGCTGGACCGGAAGGCCGGCGTCTGCACGGCGCTGCCCCTGAATCGCGACACCATGACGGAGATCACGGCACTGGGCCTGGCGGGCGAGCGTGTCGGCACCTTTACCGGCCAGCTGGCGCTGGCCCATACCTACGGCTCCGGCGGGCTGGACAGTGCCCGCAACGAGGAGCGGGCCGTGTCGACCCTGCTGTACGGCACGGATATCGACCATGTGATGGCCTTCACCATGGACGCGGTGCCGGTGCTCACCGACGCGGTGGGCGGCGTACCGGTGCTGGTGGAGGATGATTTCTCCGCCATGACGGACCAGCTGCCCATGGGGCAGGAGGTCACGCTCCGGGGCGACCTGGCGCTGACCTTCGTCCGGGGACGCGGCGGCATGGGCGGCGAAAAGACCAACCTGAACCGCATGGCCCGCCAGAGCGTCTACCTGCAGGGGCTGTACAGCCAGCTGCAGAGCGCGGCGCAGAACGAGGGCTTCCTGACCCAGCTGCTGCTGGAGCTGTCGCCCTATCTGGATACGGACTGCACGGCCGCCCGGCTCAACGACCTGTACCAGACGGTGGCGCAGGGGCAGCTGGAGGTGCTGGACGCCCCTGCCGGCGAGGCCGTGGTGGGCAGCGAGTTTATGGAGTTTTATGTGGATGAGGACGCCCTGCAGCAGACGGTGATCGACCTGTTCTATGAACGGCGCGACCCGGCCTGAGCGGGCGAGGAGGCAATATTTGAACCGAAGAAGCATCGGTACGGTGCTGTTGCTGCTGGCGGTCCTGGCGGCGCTGGCCTTTATCTGGGGCAACTCGCTGGACAGCGCTGTGGAGTCCTCCCTGAAAAGCGGGCGGATGCGGGAGCTGATCCAGCCTCTGCTGGAGCTGCTGGTGGGACAGGGCAACGTCACCGACCATCTGGTGCGCAAGCTGGCGCACTTCACGGAGTTCGCCGTGCTGGGCGCGCTGTTGCTGCTGCTGACGACGGCAGCCTTCCGGGTGCGGCTGCAAAGCGTGGTGAACTGCCTGTTTTTTCTGACGCTGGCGGCGCTGACGGACGAGACCATCCAGATCTTCACCGGCCGCGGGCCGCAGGTACAGGACGTGTGGCTGGATGTCGCCGGCGGCACGGCGGGTCTGCTGGCCATGCTGGCGCTGGTGTGGCTGCTGCGGTGTCTGTTCCGACCGCGAAAACGCCCGGCGGCAGACGTGTAATATGAAAAAAGAGGGATGTCCCGCAAGGGACATCCCTCTTTTTTCAGCTTCTGCGCCGTTACCGGCAGTTTTTCAGCACCTCGCACACCAGCGCGTACATCCGCGCCGTGGAGGCCACGCCCAGCCGCTCCCGGGGGGAGTGGATGTCGTGGAGCTCCGGGCCGAGGGACACGGCGTCCAGCCCCGGCATCTTGTTGATGAGCAGGCCGCACTCCAGGCCGCCGTGGGTGGCCATGATGACGCCGTCCTGCCCGGTGATGTCCTTGTAGGCGGCCATCACCGTGTCCCGCAGCGGGGACTGGCGGGCGTACTGCCACGCCGGGTAGTCGCCCCGGGTGGACACGGTACCGCCGGCGTACTCCACGATGGACTTCACCCGCTGGAGCAGCATCTCCTTCTGGGTGGCCACGGAGGAGCGGATGGAGAACGAGAAGTGCAGACCGTCGTCCCCGGCGGTGATGACGCCCAGGTTCAGGGAGGTCTGGACAAGGCCGGGGAAGTCGGCGCTCATGACCTGCACGCCCTGGGGCAGGGCCAGCAGGACGTGGAGCATCCGGCTGGATGCCTGGGCGGAATAGGCCGCGCCGGCCTCCGCCTCCCCGCAGGTGAGGGTCACGCCGCTGTCCGTGGCGGCGTATTCGTTTTTCAGGATGCCGTCAAACTCCCGGATGAAGGCGGCGAAGTCCGCGGCCTTCCCGGCGGGAACAGCCACCACCGCGTCGCAGCGGGGGCAGATGACGTTGTCGAACTGACCGCCCCGCAGGTCGGCGATGCGCAGGGCGCCCAGCCGCTCCATGGCGCTGTACAGCACACGGCTGATGAGATCGTTGGCGCTGCCGCGGCCCTTGTCGATCTCCGCGCCGGAGTGGCCGCCCTGCAGGCCGGAGATGGTGACGGTAAAGCAGGCCTCGCCGTTCAGCGGCTCCTTCACGGCGGGCAGGAAGCAGTCGGCCCGCAGGCCGCCGGCGCAGGAGACGGTGAACACGCCCTCCTCCTCGGAGTCCAGATTCAGCAGGCGGCGGCCCTTCAGGTCGGAGCAGTCCAGCGCCACGGCACCGTCCATGCCCGTCTCCTCGTCCACGGTGATGACCGCCTCCAGCGGGGGATGGGGCAGGGAATCATCGGCCAGAATGGCGAAGATCGCCGCCACGGCGATGCAGTCGTCGCCGCCCAGCGACGTCTTTTCCGCCCAGACGTACTGGCCGTCGGTGGCCAGATCCAGCCCCTCCCGGGCCATGTCCTTGGGGCAGTCCTCCGTCTGGGCGCACACCATGTCCATGTGACCCTGCAGGATCACGGGCGCGGCGCCCTCGTAGCCGGGGGAGGCGTCCTTCCAGATGATCACGTTGTTGCAGTCCTCCTGCCGGTACCGCAGGCCAAGCTCCTGGGCCATGGTCACGCACAGGTCGCTGATGATCCTGGTGTTGCCGCTGCCGTGGGGCACGGCGCACAGCCTTTCAAAGTAATCGAAAACCGCCTTGGGCTCCAGATGAGACAAAACACCCATACGTCAAAAACTCCTTTCAGAATGGTGATTCAGCGGTGCAGGGGCGCGGTAGCCGCGGCCAGCCACGCCTGCTCCTCCGCGGGCAGCAGGGGAGCAACGGTATCGTACACCAGCCGGTGGTAGCCGTTGAGCTGCGCCAGCTCCGCCTCCGTCAGCAGGGAGACGTCGATGGCGTCCCGGTCGAAGGGAGCCATGGTCAGCGGCTCCAGATACATGAACTGGCCGTAGTCCGTGGTCTCGCCGGCGCGCACCAGCACCAGATTCTCGTGGCGGATGCCGAACTTTCCGGCCTCGTAGTAGCCCGGCTCGTTGGAGATGACCATGCCCTCCTCCAGCGGGATGCGGCGTCCGTCGGTGCTGCGCCAGCGGAAGCTCTGCGGCCCCTCGTGGACGCTGAGGATAAAGCCCACGCCGTGGCCGGTGCCATGATTGTAGTCAAGGCCCTGCTCCCACAGGGGCAGGCGGGCCAGCACGTCCAGATTCTCGCCGGTGGCGCCGTGGGGGCCGTAGCCGGCGATGGTGTCGAAGCTCAGATCCAGGAAGTCCGGCTGCTCCGCCCGGAAGGCCGCCAGTCTGGCGGCGGCGGACAGCTCCGTCATAGGCTCCTCGCCGATCCGGGTCTTGAGCCAGTACAGGAAGCGGCACAGCGCTGCGCCGTCCTTGATGTGGGCGGCGCGGAAGCCGTCCGTCTCCTCCTGCGTCTTGCAGGCCTTCATCAGAACGGCGGGGCTGGGCTGATCCAGCACCTCCGCGTGGGACAGGCTCTCCATGATGCGGTAGTTAGCGGTGGCGCTGTCGGCCATGACCCGCGTACCGGCGGGCAGGGCGCGCAGCAGGTCATAGATCGCACCGTAGGGCCGCAGGGTCACGCCGCAGGCGGTGAGCTTTTCCACGATGTCCGCCGGGACGGCCTGGGGCTGGATGCACAGCTGCGCGTCCTCCCGGCCGATCAGCAAAAACGACAGGAACACCGGCGTGCAGGCCACGTCGCCGCCCCGCAGGTCCAGGGCCCATGCGATCTCCGTCAGGCTGGTGAGCAGCAGGTACGCGGCGTCCTCCGCCGCCATTTTCTCCCGCAGCTTTGCCAGCTTTTCCTCCCGGGACAGGCCGCAGCCGGTCAGCTCCCACACGGGTCTGTCGGACAGGGCGGGGCGGTCGGGCCAAACGGCGTCCACCAGATCCTCGCCGCCGGCGAAGCGGATGTGCTTCGCCTCCAGCGCCTTTTCCAGCGTACCGGCGAAGCTGCTGGAGACGGTGCGCCCGTCGAAGCCCAGCACGCCGCCCTCCGGCAGGTGCTGCGCCAGAAATGCCCCGATGGCGGGGACGCCGGGCTGGCCCATGCGCATCAGCTCGATGGTGCTGCCGGTCAGCTGCTCCGCCGCCTGCAGAAAGTAGCGGCCGTCCGTCCACAGCGCCGCCCGGTCCGGCAGCACCACCAGCGTGCCGGCAGAGCCGGTGAAGCCGGACAGATAGGCCCGTGCCTTGAAAAAGTCACCCACATATTCCGAGCCGTGGAAGTCGTCCGTGACCACCACATAGCCGTCCATGCCGCGCTGCGCCATCTCCCGGCGCAGCCGCGCCAGACGTTCCGTTATGACCGTCATGTGATATACCGCCTTTCCCGGCGGCCCGCGCCGCCGTGTAGCTTTGTGATGTACAGATGATTATACCACAGGGAAATAAAAAAGTGTACCCCCCATTTCCACGCTGTATAAGGGCGGCGCCGGCGGCGTATAATAAGGCGATACTGCAAGAGGGGAGACGATGCTGTGAAGCGAAAGGACCAGAAATGGCATACATGGGAGGTGGCGGGACTGTTCGCCGTCATCCTGCTGGGCAATACGCTGCACTTTGTGTATGACTGGACGGGGCAGGCCCGCTGGGCGGCGTATATCTCCGCCGTCAACGAGTCCACCTGGGAACATATGAAGCTGCTGTTCGTGCCGTGGTTTTTGTGGACCGCCGCCGAGTGCATCGGCCTGCGCAGTCTGCGGCCCGCAGGGCCGCGGGCGGCGGGACTGCTGGCGGGACTGGCGGCCATCCCCCTGCTGTTCTACGGCTATGTGGGCGTCATCGGCGTCAGCGTGGACGTGGTGAATATCCTCATTTTCCAGGCGGCGGTGCTGCTGGCATTCTGGGTCAGCACGGCCCTGCAGAGGCGAGGCGCGCTGACCGGCCCGGTGTGGCAGGCGGCGGGGGTACTGGTCATGGCGGCGGTGTGCGCGGCGTTCGCGGTATGGACGGTGTCGCCGCCGGAGCTGCCGGTGTTCACCGACCCCACCGACGGGACCCGGGGCATCACAACATAAAACTGCCCATGAGCCGCCGCTGTGGCGGCTCTTTTTCTTGACCCCGTGGGAGGGATGGTTTATAATGGTGGCAACTATCGGGACCAGACCGAGGATCGGAGGCGACAGGATTGAAAACAAAGACCATCGTCCACAAATCAGCCGCGCCCATCTACGCGGCGGCGGTGACGTGGGTGCTGTACGCGCTGCTGTTCCCCCTGTATCAGGTGGGGCATTTTCTGCTGGCGGCGGCGGCCTCCGCCGCGGTGGCGCTGATCGCGCGCCTGTTCTGCAGGGACGTGACGGAGGAGGTAGAGATCCCCGAGGAGCCGGTGACCACCGGCGACCCGGAGCTGGATAAGATGATCGCCGACGGCGACGGGGCCATCAAGGCCATGCGCGCCCTGAACGACAGCATCCAGGACGAGACCATCTCCGGCCAGATCGACCGGCTGGAGGAGGTCAGCAGCCGCATCTTCCAGTATGTGAAGGACAACCCGGCCAAGCTGCCGCAGATCCGCAAATTCATGTCCTACTACCTGCCCACCACCATCAAGCTGCTGACGGCCTACGACCAGATGAGCCGGCAGGGCGTCAGCGGTGAGAACATCAGCGGCACCATGGAGAAGGTGGAGGGCATGATGTCCACCATCGTGCGGGCCTTTGAAAAGCAGCTGGACAGCCTGTTCGGCGACGAGGCCATGGACATCTCCACCGACATCACCGTGCTGGAGAACATGATGGTGCGGGAGGGGCTGGCGTCGGACGACCTGCATAAGACCGCACAGGGCGCACCCCAGACCCAGCCGCTCCAGGATGCCGACGGCGGCATCACGCTGGAGCTGTAAGAGAGAAAAACACATTTTATCATACAGAAAGGAACCGAAAACATGACTGACAATATGATGCCTGAGCTGACCCTGACCCCGGATACCGACACCGCCGCCGCGGTGGCCGTGCCCGAGCTGACCCTGACCCCCGACGCGCCGGAGGTGCCCCAGGAGGAGGAAAAGAAGATCGAGCCGGTGGCCATGGACGAGAGCCTCCTGACTGAGGAGGAGCGCAAGGCCGTGGACGCCTTCTCCCAGAAGATCGACATCCGCGACACCAACCAGGTGCTGCAGTACGGCGCCGCCGCCCAGAAGAGCGTGGCGTCCTTCTCCGAGAACGCCCTGAACAACGTGCGCAACAAGGACATGGGCGAGATCGGCGAGGATCTGAGCCGTCTGGTGGTGGAGCTGAAGGGCTTCGGCGAGGACGAGGAGCGCAAGGGCCTGAAGGGCCTGTTCAAGAAGGCCGGCAACAAGCTGGAGGTCATGAAGGCCCAGTACAGCAAGGTCGAGGCCAACGTGGATAAGATCGCCCAGAATCTGGAGAACCATCAGATCACCCTGCTCAAGGATGTGGCTATGTTCGACCAGATGTATGAGCTGAACCTGAAGTACTACAAGGAACTGACCATGTACATTCTGGCGGGCAAGAAGCGTTTGGCCGATGTCCGCGCCACCGAGGTGGAGGAGCTGCGCAAGAAGGCGGAGCAGTCCGGCCTTGCCGAGGATGCCCAGGCCTACAACGATCTGGTGAGCCTGTGCGACCGGTTCGAAAAGAAGCTCCACGATCTGGAGCTGACCCGTATGGTGTCCATCCAGATGGGCCCCCAGACCCGCCTGCTGCAGAACAACGACACCCAGATGATCGAGAAGATCCAGTCCTCGCTGGTGAACACCATCCCCCTGTGGAAGAGCCAGATGGTGCTGGCGCTGGGCCTGGAGCACAGCCGTCAGGCCACTGCCGCCCAGAACGCGGTGACGGAGATGACCAACGAGCTGCTGAAGAAGAACGCCGATACCCTGAAGATGGGCACCATCGCCACCGCCAAGGAGGCCGAGCGCTCCATCGTGGACATCGAGACGCTGCAGCACACCAACCAGCAGCTGATCTCCACGCTGGACGAGGTGGCCCGCATCCAGAAGGAGGGCGCCGCCAAGCGCAAGGAGGCGGAGGCCGAGCTGGGCCGTATCGAGGGTGAGCTGAAGCAGAAGCTGCTGGAGCTGCGGAGCTGATAAGAGAAACGGATGCCGCCTGCCTGGCTCGGCCGGCGGCAAAGCCGCCCCGCGCGTCTGCGCGTACAAGCGTTTTGCACCGCAAAACCTTGCCGCAGGGCGAATTCACTTCGCCCGAGGATGTGAAATGGAAA
>URVR01000004.1 GCA_900551355.1 uncultured Eubacteriales bacterium
TCTACACTTATGCGATCGTCGGCAGCGTCAGATGTGTATAAGAGACAGGTGCTGAGTACGATGAGATGTGCGCCGCCATCGACAAGGTTCGTGACAAGTTCGAGTCCGTTGAGATCGCCGAGCCCATGCTGGGTGAGGTGGGAAGCGACGCCGCCGTCATCAACGCCGATAAGGAAGCCGTTGCCAAGGCCGTCGTCGCCGCTGCTCTGAGCGAGAGCGGCTATGAGTCCACCGCTGCCGCCAAGGATGCCGGTGTTGCCTATGTGCTGATGGGCCACGGTACGGCTCATGTGGCCAAGGTCACCTACAGCCAGATGGCTACCCAGATGGCCAAGCTGGGCTATGAGAACGTGTTCGTCGGCACCGTGGAGGGCGAGCCCGAGGAGACCTCCTGCGAGGCCGTGATCGAGGCCGTCAAGAACGCCGGCTACACCACCGTGGTGCTGCGTCCCCTGATGGTCGTGGCTGGCGACCACGCCAACAACGACATGGCCGGTGCAGACGACGATTCCTGGAAGACCATGTTCGAGGCCGCCGGCTTCACCGTGAACTGCCAGATCTCCGGTCTGGGCCGTATCGCGGACGTGCAGGCTCTCTATGTAGCCCACACCAAGGCTGCCATTGACGCCATCGCGTAACAAGGACTGAACGGGCTCCGGGGCGGTATATTATCGCCTCGGAGCCTTTTTCAGAGCAAGGAGGACACATAAAAATGAAGAAGTTTCTTTCCTGTCTGCTGGCACTGCTGATGACGGCATCGCTGCTGGCGGGCTGCGGACAGCAGAAAACAGATGACAACAACGGCGGCGATGTCGCCGAGCCCGCGCTGGCGGACGGCACCTACACCGCGGATTTCAACACCGACAGCAGTATGTTCCACGCCAACGAGACCTGCGACGGCAAGGGCGTACTGACCGTGAAGGACGGGCAGATGACCATTCACGTCAGCCTCGCCTCCACCAGCATCGTGAATCTGTTCCCCGGTTTGAAGGAGGACGCACAGAAGGACGGTGCCGTGCTGCTGCAGCCCACCAAGGATACCGTCACCTATCCCGATGGTCTGTCCGAGGAGGTCAACGGCTTTGACATCCCCGTGCCCGCCTTGGACACGGAGTTCGACGTGGCCATCATCGGCAAGAAGGGCGTATGGTATGACCACAAGGTCTCCGTCTCCAACCCTGTTCTGAAGGAGGATGACGGCGATGACGCTGCCGCCATTACGCTGGCGGACGGCACCTACACCATTGAGGTAGGCTTTGAGGGCGGCTCCGGTAAGTCCCATGTGCTGACTCCCTGCACCCTGAAGGTGGAGAACGGCGCTGCCACCGCCACCATCGTGTGGAGCAGCCAGAAGTACGACTATATGCTGGTGGATGGCCAGCGTTACGATGTCCTCACCACCGAGGGCGGCTCCACCTTCGAGATTCCCGTGCGGGCGCTGGATACCCCGCTGACAGTGATCGGCGACACCACCGCCATGAGCACCCCCCACGAGATCGAGTACACCCTGACCTTTGATTCCACCACGGTGGTGGAGGCAGCCCAGTGAAGCGTTTTCTCGCCGGACTGCTGGCGGCGCTGACAGTCTTGTCCCTCTGCGCCTGCGGCGCGGCTGACGCCCCCGCCAAAGCAGACGGGCAAACCGCCGCCGTGTCGTGGGATGAGTTGGTCTTTGACCGTACCATGCCCCTGCGCTATGCCCAGCAGTTTACCGTAGAGTATGCCGGAGAGAGCTACAAGCGCATCACCATCAACAACGACCGGGTGTACCTGCTGGTAGCGGAGGGCGCGGCGGTACCGGATGGTGTCCCCGCCGGCGTCACCGTTTTGCAGCAGCCGCTGGACCAGATCTATCTGGTAGCCGCTGCCGCCATGGACTACTTTGACAAGCTGGATGCCGTCGGTTGCATCACCCTCAGCGGCAAAAAGCAGGCGGACTGGTACATTCAAAGCGCCAAGGACGCCATGGACAGCGGCGCGATGACCTACGCCGGCAAGTATTCCGAGCCGGATTATGAGCTGATCTTGTCACAGGGCTGCGATCTGGCGGTGGAAAACACCATGATCTATCACTCTCCGGCGGTGCTGGAGCAGCTGGAGCGGCTGGGCATCCCCGTGCTGGTGGAGACATCCAGCTACGAGACCCAGCCCTTGGGTCGGATGGAGTGGATCAAGCTGTACGCGGCGCTGCTGGACAAGGAGGACGAGGCCGAGGCGCTGTTTAATGAGAAGATGGACAGCGTGGCGGACGTACTGGAGCAGCAGCCCACCGGCAAGACTGTGGCGTTTTTTTACATCACCAGCAGCGGTGCTGTAAACGTCCGCAAGTCCACGGACTATGTGGCGAAGTGCGTTGCCATCGCAGGCGGAGACTATGTCTCCTTCGACGAGTCGGCGGAGGACAACGCACAGTCCACCATCAATATTCAGATGGAATCCTTCTACCACGGAGCGGTGGACGCCGACGTGCTGATCTACAACAGCATCATCGATGGCGAGCTGCACACGCTGGACGAATTGGTGGCACTGGATCCACTGATGGCCGACTTCAAGGCCGTCAAGAGCGGTAATGTGTGGTGCCTGACCAAAAACTTCTATCAGGAGTCGCTGGAGCTGAGCGATCTCATTCTGGACGTGAACCATGCGTTGAACGACGCGCCGGATACGGCTTTTCACTTTCTGACACGGATGAAGTGAGCGTTTTTTACATCATAAGGAGGAGCGGCATGAAGAACACCCGAACACTTCGCATCTGGGGAGGCTTTTGGCTGCTCCTCCTGCTTTTGTTTGTATTTATACTCTGGAACATATTCGCGGGAAGCGTCTCTCTTTCCGCGTCTGAGATATGGCGGATCCTGCTGGGCGGCGATGTGGGCTTTACACAGAGCCAGATCATCGTAAAGATCCGGCTGCCCCGGCTGCTGTCGGCACTGATCCTGGGCGGGGCGCTGTCCCTGTCCGGCTATCTGCTGCAAACCTTCTTCCACAATCCCATCGCAGGCCCCTTCGTGCTGGGCATCTCCTCCGGCGCAAAGATGACGGTGTGCGTGGCCATGCTGGCGCTGCTGAGCCGTGGCAAGACCACCTCCTCCGCCATTCTCATCGCGGCGGCCTTCGTTGGCGCTATGATATCCATGGGCTTCGTGCTGCTGATCTCCCAGCGGGTCAAGCGCATGAGCCTGCTGGTGGTCTGCGGCGTGATGATCGGCTATATCTGCTCGGCGCTGACGGATTTTCTCGTGACCTTTGCCGACGATTCCAGCATCGTGAATCTGCACAACTGGTCTCTCGGCTCCTTCTCCGGCATGAGCTGGGACAACGTAAAGACTATGGCCGTTGTCTGCGGCATCACGCTGCTGCTGACCTTCTTGCTTTCCAAGCCCATCCGGGCGTACCAGCTGGGCGAGGTCTACGCCCAGAATATGGGCGTCCCCCTGCGGGCCTTCCGGACGGCGCTGATCCTGTTGTCCAGTGTGCTGTCCGCCTGCGTCACGGCCTTTGCCGGCCCCATCTCCTTTGTTGGCATCGCAGTGCCGCACCTGATGAAGTCCCTGTTCAAATCGGCGGAGCCGCTGTGTATGATCCCGGCCTGCTTCCTGGGCGGCGGCGTGTTCTGCCTGTTCTGCGACCTCATCGCCCGCACCGCCTTTGCCCCCACAGAGGTGAGCATCAGCTCCGTCACGGCGGTATTCGGCGCACCCATCGTGATCTACATGATGATCCACAGAAAGGCGGCGTGAGTATGGCATATCTGGAAACAAAAGACCTGACCGTGGGCTACCACGGCAAGCCGCTGATCAAGGACATCGCCCTCCATGTGCAGCGGGGCAGGATCGTCACGCTGATAGGCCCCAACGGCTCGGGAAAATCCACTATATTGAAAACCATCATCGGCCAACTCTCCAAGGTGTCCGGCACGGTGTTTCTGGATGGAAAGGCCATGGAGGCGCACAGCCGCAATGAGATTGCCCGGCGCATGGCCATTTTGATGACGGCCCGCATGGAGCCGGAGCTGATGACCTGCCGGGACGTGGTGAGCAGCGGCCGCTATCCCTATACGGGGCGGCTGGGTATCCTGCAGCCGGAGGATCAGGCCATCGTGGAGCGCTCTCTGGAGCAGGTGGGCGGCCTGGATTTTGCTGACCGGCCCTTCTCCGCCATCAGCGATGGCCAGCGTCAGCGTATCCTGCTGGCCCGGGCCCTGTGTCAGGAGCCGGAGATTATCGTGCTGGACGAGCCCACCAGCTTTCTGGACATCCGCTACAAGCTGGAGCTGCTGACAGTGCTCAAGCGCATGGTGCGGGAAAACGATCTGGCGGTGTTGCTGTCGCTCCACGAGCTGGAGCTGGCCCAGCGGGTCTCAGACACCGTGGTGTGTGTGGCGGGCGACAGGATCGACCGCATCGGCACGCCGGAGGAGATCTTCACCCGTGCATATATCGCAAAGCTGTACCAGATGGAGCACGGAAAGTACGACCCCTGCTTCGACAGTCTGGAATTCGTGCCGTAAGGAGTGCCATCATGGAAAAACAGGGTGTTTTTTACGCCGTCAGCGTGGGTCCCGGCGACCCGGAGCTGCTGACCCGGCAGGCGTGTCGGATCCTGGAGGTATGTGATGTTATAGCGGCCCCTCGAACCAAGGCCGGTCGGATGCTGGCGCTGGATATCGCCGCCGGTGCGGTGGATATAAAGAATAAGACCATTTTGCCGCTGGATTTTACCATGGAGCGAAGTGAGGCGGTACGCGAGGATAGCTACCGCACGGCGGCAGGTGCCATCGAGGCGGAGCTGACGGCGGGACGGGATGTGGCCATGGTGAATCTGGGAGACGTATCCGTGTACGCCACTGCCTACTATATTCTGGAGCGCATCCGCTCTGACGGGTTTGAGACGGTGATGTGTCCCGGTGTCACCAGCTTCTGCGCCGTGGCGGCACGGCTGGGGCGCAGTCTCACCCGTATGGAGGAGCCGCTCCACATTCTGCCGGGCAGCACGGATCTGAACAACGCGCTGGCGCTGCCAGGAACAAAGGTCGTGATGAAATCCGGCAAGGCCATCCACGAGACGGTGGACGCGCTGGAAAGGTACGGTCTTGCAGCGCGTGCCGGGATGGTGGCGGACTGCGGGCTGGAGACGGAGCAGGTCTATACCGACCTGCGGCATCTGCCGGAGGAGATCAGCTATTTTGCCACCATCGTGGCGGATTGAAAGGACACTATGCAACGAGACGTATTCCGACTGGTGCTGGCCGGTACCAACAGCGGCTGCGGCAAGACCACCGTCACCTGCGCCGTTTTGCAGGCGCTGGTATCGCGGGGTCTGCGGGTAGGCGCGGCAAAATGCGGCCCGGATTACATCGACCCCATGTTCCATAGCCGGGTCATCGGCGCGAAAAGCTCCAATTTGGACAGCTTCTTTTTTGACCGCGACACCATGCGCTATCTGCTGGCTCACAACGGTCAGGACTGCGATATCACGGTGATTGAGGGGGTCATGGGCTATTATGACGGTCTGGGGCTGACATCCACCCGCGCCAGCACCTATGAGACGGCGCGGGAAACGGAAAGCCCCGTGGTGCTGGTGGTGAACGCACGGGGGGCGGCGTTGTCCGTTGTGGCGGCGGTGCAGGGCTTTCTGGACTTCGCACCGGACAACAACGTGCAGGGCGTCATTCTGAACGGGTGCAGTGCCATGAGCTACGGCGCGCTGGCGCGGGAGCTGGAAAGCCGGCTGGGCATCCGCGCCTGCGGCTATCTGCCCCGGCTGCCAGAGTGCGCGCTGGAGAGCCGCCATCTGGGGCTGGTGACAGCGGACGAGGTGGAGGATCTGCGGGAGAAGCTGCGGCAGCTGGCGGAGGCGGCGGAAAAGACGCTGGAGCTGGACGCGCTGCTGGAGATCGCCCACAATGCGCCAGTGCTGGACTTCACGCCGCCGGTATTGCCGGAAAGGGGCGCGCCGGTGCGGATCGGCGTGGCCCGCGACCGGGCGTTCTGCTTTTACTATGAGGACAGTCTCGACCTGCTGCGGCAGCTGGGCGCGGAGCTGGTGCCCTTCAGCCCCCTGACGGATGAACGGCTTCCCAACGGCGTACAGGGGCTGTACTTAGGCGGCGGCTACCCGGAGCTTTACGCGGCGCAGTTGGAGGAAAACCACGCCCTGCGCAGGCAAATCCGAGACGTTGTATACGCGGGGATGCCCTGTATCGCCGAGTGCGGCGGCTTTATGTACCTGACGCAGACCATCGCGGGCCACGCCATGGTAGGCGCACTGCCCGGTGACTGCTTTGACACGGGGAAGCTGACCCGGTTCGGCTACATCACTGCCACGGCGCAGGAGGACAGCCTTCTCTGCCGCGCCGGAGAGCAGGTACCTATGCATGAATTTCACCACTGGGACACCCCCCAGCCCGGCGGCGCTTTTCTGGCGGAAAAGCCCTCCGGCAAGCAGTGGCGCTGTGCGTATGCCACGGACACGCTGTACGCGGGCTTCCCCCACTTCCATTTTTACGCCAAGCCGGTCATGGCACAGCGCTTTTTGGCGGCTTGCAGAAAGGAGACGCTATGATGGAGCAAATGAAGCCTATGGACATTGAGAAGCGCAGCTTCGCCATCATCACAGAGTTGCTGGGCGACCGGCGGCTGGACCCGGAAAACGAGCTGGTCATCAAACGGGTCATCCACACCACGGCGGATTTTGACTATGTGGACAATCTGGCCTTTTCCGGCCACGCGGTGCAAAAGGGCATCGCCGCTCTACGGGCGGGCTGCGACATCGTGACCGATACCCAGATGGTCAAGGCCGGGATCAATAAGACGATCCTCGCCTCGCTGGGCGGAGAGGTACACTGCTTCATGTCGGACGCGGACGTGGCGGCGGAGGCTAAGGAGCGGGGCGTGACCCGTGCCTTTGTATCCATGGAGCGGGCGGCAGCCCTGCCCAAGCCCTGCATCTTTGCCATCGGCAACGCCCCTACGGCACTTTTTTCGCTGGAGGAGCTGATGGAGACCGGCAAGCTCCGTCCCGCCCTCATCATCGGGGTACCGGTGGGCTTTGTGAATGTGGTGGAGAGCAAGGAGCGCATCATCGAGGCCGCTGCCGCGCCCTACATCGTGTCCCGGGGCCGCAAGGGCGGCAGCAACGTGGCGGCGGCCATCTGCAACGCCATGCTCTACCAGATCAGGCGGTAGGTTATGAAGGAATTTATCATACGGGACGGAAAAAAGCTCCGTCTGGGCTACACCACCGGCTCCTGTGCCGCGGCGGCGGCCAAGGCCGCCGCATGGATGCTGCTGAGCGGCAGCAAAAAGGAGTCCATCCGCCTGCTGACACCCAAGGGCATGGAGCTGGCATTGGCAGTGGAGGACATCCACAGTTCCCCGGACTGTGTGCGCTGCGCCATCCGGAAGGACAGCGGCGACGACCCGGATATCACCCGCGACACCCTCGTTTACGCCGAGGTGCGGAAAACGGAGGACGCGGGCATTGTCATCGACGGCGGACAGGGCGTGGGCCGTGTGACCAAGCCTGGACTTGACCAGCCGGTGGGTGCGGCGGCCATCAACTCCGTTCCCCGCCGGATGATCCGGGAAAATGTAGAGGAGGTCTGCGGCCTGCTGGGATACACCGGTGGTCTGCGGGTGGTGATCTCCGTCCCGGAGGGGGCGGCGCTGGCAAAGAAAACCTTCAACCCCCGGCTGGGCATCGAGGGCGGCATCTCCATCTTGGGCACCACGGGGATCGTAGAGCCTATGAGCGAGCAGGCGCTGGTGGACACCATCCATGTAGAGCTGCGGCAGCGGCGGGAGGGCGGCGCGGACTATGTGCTGCTGGCCCCCGGCAACTACGGCGTAGACTATATCAAGGGTGCCATGGGCATCGACCCCGCCACGGCGGTGATGACCTCCAACTTCATCGGCGACGCGCTGGAGATATGCCGGGAGCTGGGCTTCCGAGGGGTGCTGCTCATCGGTCATATCGGCAAGCTGGTAAAGCTGGCGGGCGGTATGTGGAACACCCACTCCCGATACGGCGACTGCCGCATGGACATCCTGACGGCCTGTGCCGCCGCAGAGGGGCTGCACGGCGGTGCGGCGGCGGAGATGCTCTGCTGCGCCACCTGTGACGACGCCCTGCGGCTGTTGAAGGAGCAGGGACTTTATGACGCAGTGCTGCACCGGCTGGCCGGGCGCATTGACGACATGATGCACTATAAATGCAGTGATATAGAGACGGGAGCCATCCTCTTTTCCAAGGAATATGGCTATCTTTGTGAGACGAAGGGCGCATCCAAGCTGCTGCGCCGGATAAAGGAGGACTGACAATGGTACATTTTGTGGGAGCGGGCAGCGGCGCTGCCGACCTCATTACCGTCCGAGGCGCCAAGCTGCTGGGCGAGGCCGACGTGGTGATCTACGCCGGCTCACTGGTGAATCCGGCGCTGCTGGACTACACCAGGGAGGGCTGCGAGATCCACGACAGCGCCAAGCTGACGCTGGAGGAGGTTATCGCCCTCATCGAGAAAGCGGAAGCGGATGGAAAGACCACTGTGCGTCTGCACACGGGGGATTCCAGCATCTATGGTGCGGTGCGGGAGCAGTTCGACGAGCTGGAAAAGCGTGACATTGTCTACGATGTCTGCCCCGGCGTAAGCGCCTTCTGCGGCGCAGCGTCCGCGCTGCGGGCGGAGTACACCCTGCCCGATGTGAGCCAGACCGTCATCATCACCCGCGCCCCGGGCCGCACCCCGGTGCCGGAGCGGGAGTCCATCCGCTCGCTGGCGGCCCATCAGGCCACCATGGTGCTGTTTCTCAGCACTTCACTGACCGAACTGCTGCAAGCCGAGCTGCTGGCGGGAGGCTATACCGCTGACACCCCGGCGGCGGTGGTCTACAAGGCCACTTGGCCGGAGGAGCATATCTTCCGCTGCACGGTGGGGACGCTCCACGAGACGGTGACAGGCAACGGTCTGACCAAGACCTCGCTGATCGTGGTGGGCAACTGCCTGGGTGACACCTATCTGCGCTCGCTGCTGTATCATCCCAACTTTACAACGGAGTTCCGCAAGGGGGCGCAATGAGAGCCGCCCTGTTCACTTTCAGCCGCGGTGGCTGCGCCACGGCGCGGCGGATACTGGCGGCGCTGCCGGAGGAGGCATGGATGTGCTATACCATGCCGCGTTTTGAAGAGCCGGGCTTTCTGCCGCTGGACAAGGCGGTATATGGCGCGAGCTTTTCCTCCATGGACGCACTGATTTTTGTGGGGGCCTGCGGCATCGCCGTGCGGGAGATCGCCCCCTATGTCAAAAGCAAAAAAACCGACCCGGCGGTGGTTTGCATCGACGAGACGGGGCGGTTTGTGATCCCCCTGCTCTCCGGCCATATCGGCGGCGCCAACGCGCTGGCGGTGGAGCTGGCGGAAAAGCTGGGGGCCACGGCGGTAGTCACCACCGCCACCGATGGCCGCGGCAAATTTTCCGTGGACGCATGGGCTGCCCGGCACGGCTGCGTCATCTCTGATATGGGGCTTGCCAAGGCGGTTTCGGCGGCGATCTTAGAGGAGGATATCCCCCTTTGCAGCCAGTTTTCTCTGCCCGCCCCCCTGCCGGAGGGTACGTTTGCCGGGGAGAGCGGCCCGCTGGGCGTTTTCATCGGCTGGCGCGCCAGAACGCCCTTTGCCCGCACCCTGCGGCTGATCCCTCGCGTACTGCGGGTAGGTGTAGGCTGCCGGCGGGGCATCTCCGCCGAGGCGGTGGTGCGTGCGGTGCAGACAGTGTTCGCGGAAAATGGGCTGGACACGGCGGCCATCTGCGGCGTCTGTTCCATCGACCTGAAGCAGGACGAGGCAGGCCTGCTGGCCGCCTGTGAGAAAAACAACTGGCCGGTGCATTTTTACACGGCGCAGCAGCTGCGGGATGTGGCGGGTGACTTCACTCCCTCCGACTTCGTCTGCTCCGTTACCGGCGTGGACAATGTCTGTGAGCGGGCGGCGCTGCTGGATGCCGAAAAACTGATCGTACAAAAAACAGCGCGGGACGGCGTGACCGTCGCCGTTGCGGCGGAGCATTGGGAGGTGCGCTTTGGGTAAGGTAATTGTAGTAGGTATCGGGCCGGGCAGCTATGAGGATATGACCATTCGGGCGGATACCGCCCTGCGGGCGTGTGACGCCATCGTAGGCTACCCGGTGTATGTGGATCTGGTGCGGGATCGCTACCCCGGCAAGGAGCTTCACTCCACCCCCATGACACGGGAGGCCGAGCGCTGCCAGCTGGCGCTGGAGCTGGCGCGCAGCGGTAAGACCGTTGCCATGGTCTGCTCCGGTGACAGCGGCATCTACGGCATGGCGGCGCTGGTCTATGAGCTGCGGGGCGAGGCGCAGGAGCCTGAAATTCAGGTGGTGCCTGGTCTGACGGCGGCTTGCAGCGCCGCAGCGGTGCTGGGTGCGCCGCTGACCCACGACTTTGCGGTCATCAGCCTCAGCGATCGGCTGACGCCGTGGGAAACCATCGAAAAGCGGCTGGACTGCGCGGCGGCGGCGGATCTGACCATCGCCCTGTACAACCCCGCCAGCCACGGCAGACCCGACCACCTGAAGCGGGCCTGCGATATCCTGCTGCGCCGTCTGCCGGGAGAGCGGCTGTGCGGCATCGTGCGCAATATTGGCCGTGAGGGGCAGAGCAGCCGCATCCTGACGCTGGCAGAGCTGCGGGAGGCGGAGGTGGATATGTTCTGCACCGTGCTGATCGGCAGCGCCGCCGTCAAAACGGTGGCCGGTCAACTGGTCACACCCAGAGGATACCGCAATGTGTAATATCTGCGTGTTTGCCGGCACCACGGAGGGCCGGGAGCTGGTGGAATTCCTGGCCGGACAGCCGGTGCAGGCTACGGTATGCGTGGCCACGGAGTACGGTGAAACGCTGCTTCCGGAGGCGGAAAACATTACGATTCTGGCGGGACGCATCCCGGTAGAGGACATCATCCGGATGCTGCAAAGGATGCGGTTCGATCTGGTCATCGACGCTACCCACCCCTATGCCACCTCCATCACCGAGAGCATCTGCACAGCCTGTCGGGAAACGGAGACGGAGTATCTGCGCCTGCTGCGGCAACCCTCCGAACAGACGGAGGATGTGGTCTGCGTGGAGAATGCGGCGGCGGCCGCCGCATTTCTGGAGAGTACGCGGGGCAATATCCTGCTGACCACCGGCAGTAAGGAACTGGCGGCGTATAGCGGCATCCCCGATTTTACCCAGCGGGTATACGCCCGGGTGCTGCCGATGGACGCGTCGCTGGAGGCCTGCCGCGCAGCGGGGCTGAAGGCCGCCCATATCATCGCCATGCAGGGGCCCTTCTCCGAAGAGATGGATCTGGCTACACTGCGGTTTGCCGACGCCGCATGGATGGTGACCAAGGACGGCGGCGAAGCCGGCGGCTTTCCCGCCAAGGTGTCTGCCGCCCGGAAGGCAGGCGCAGGTATGGTGGTCATTGGCCGCCCGCCCCAGCGGGAGGGGCTTCCCTTTGCGGCGGTGCTGGATGTGCTTTGTAAGCGGTTCGGCTGCACCGTCCGGCCGCAGGTGCGGATCGTCGGCATCGGCCCCGGCAGCCGGGAGGCTATGACCCGTGAGGTCAGTGAAACCATTGAGGTGGCGGACTGTCTCATCGGCGCAAAACGGATGCTGGAGGCTGTGGCGCGGCCGGGACAGCACACCTGCGACGCCATTGCGCCGCAGGATATTGCGGACTTTATCCGCACCCACTGGGAGTACCGCCGCTTCGCGGTGGTCATGTCCGGCGATACCGGCTTCTTCAGCGGCACGAAAAAGCTGCTGCCCCTGCTGGAGGGCTGCGACACGGCGGTGCTGCCGGGTTTGAGCTCGTTGTCCTATCTGTGCGCCCGGCTCCGGACCTCCTATGAGGATGTCCGGGTGGTGAGTCTCCACGGGCGGCAGCACAACATTCTGCCGGAGGTGCGGGCAACCAGCCGCCTCTTTGCGCTGGTAGGCGGCGAGCGCGGCATCAACGATCTGTGCCGTACGCTGACAGAGGGTGATCTGGGCCACGTCTCTGTGTATGTGGGCCAGCGGCTGGGCTACCCGGATGAGCGCATCGTGCGCGGCACGGCAGCGGAGCTGACGGATGGTGTCTATGCCCCTCTGAGCGTGGCGCTTATCGAAAACCCCCATCCCGACGCGGTGGTCACACCGGGTCTGCCGGATGACGCCTTTCTCCGCAGTGCGGAGGGAATGCCCGTGGTTCCCATGACCAAAAGTGAGGTGCGGGCGGTGTGCCTTTCCAAGCTGCGGCTGACGGAGCGGAGCGTCTGCTGGGACATCGGCGCCGGTACCGGCTCAGTGTCGGTGGAAATGGCCTTACAGGCAAAGCAAGGGCTTGTCTGCGCCGTAGAGCGGCGAGAGGATGCCGCAGCGCTGCTGGGGCAAAACCGTAATCGGTTTGCTTTGGAAAACTTACAGGTGGTCTGCGGCAGCGCGCCGGAGGCCTGCGTCGGTCTGCCAGCCCCCACTCACGCATTCATCGGCGGCAGTGCCGGCAATATGCACGAGATCGTGGCGCTGCTGCTGGCAAAAAATCCCCATGTCCGCATCGTGGCCACGGCCGTTTCGCTGGAGTCCGTGGCTGAGCTGACGGACTGCCTGACGGCGTTCCTCTTTGCGGAGACGGAGGTGGTATCCCTGCAAGCGGCGCGGGACAGAAAAGCCGGAAGCTACCACCTGATGAGCGGACAGAATCCCATTTATATTTTTACGATGCAGGGCGGAGGAGAAACGGCATGATGTGGTCGCTTGCGGCACTTGTTATCGGCTTTTGCATAGACCTTCTGGTGGGCGACCCCCATGGCTTTCCCCATCCGGTAGTTCTGATTGGAAAATGTATCAGTGTGTTGGAGCGGGGGCTGCGGTGCATATGCCCCAAAACGCCCTCCGGCGAGCGGGCGGCGGGTGCCATCCTGTGGGGCGCGGTGGTCATCGTATCCACCGCCGTCCCGGCTCTGCTGCTGTGGCTGAGCGGTCTGGTCAGCCCGTGGCTGCGTCTGGCACTGGAAAGCGTGATGTGCTGGCAGATCTTGGCCGTCAAGTCCCTGCGGGACGAGAGCATGAAGGTCTATGACGCGCTGGAAAGCGGGGATTTGGCCGCCTCCCGCCATGCTGTTTCCATGATCGTGGGGCGGGATACCGACCGGCTGGACGATGCCGCCGTGACCCGTGCCGCCGTGGAAACGGTGGCGGAAAACACCTCCGACGGCGTGGTGGCGCCGCTGCTGTTCCTGGCCATCGGCGGCGCACCGCTGGGATTTTTCTATAAGGCGGTGAACACCATGGACTCCATGCTGGGGTATGTGGAGCCGCCCTATAAGAACATCGGTCTTGTACCCGCCAAGGCGGACGATGTGGTGAATTATATCCCGGCGCGGCTGTCCGCCCTGCTGATGCTGACGGCGGGCGGCCTGATGGGACTGGATATTTCAGCGGGCTGGCGGATCTTCCGCCGCGACCACCGGAAGCACGCCAGTCCCAACTCGGCGCAGACGGAATCTGTCTGCGCTGGGCTTCTGGGCCTGCGTCTGGCCGGGGATGCGTGGTACCACGGTGTACTGCACAAAAAGGAGTATATCGGCGACGCATCGCGGGAGATCACCCACGAGGACATCCCCCGTGTGTGCCGCCTGATGACCGTCACAGCGGTCCTCACCCTGCTTTTGAGCTGCGGGGTCAAGCTGTCCTTTGCGCTATAAAGGAGACATAGATGCTGTATCAAACAGAAAATCAACACGGCGGCGATGTATACGGCGGCGGTATCACGTTGGATTTTTCCGCCAACACCAACCCCCTGGGTACGCCTCCCGGCGTACTGGAGGCGGTGTGCCGGGCTCTGCCCCGGCTGCACCGCTACCCCGACCCCTACTGCCGCCGGCTGGTGCAGGCTATCGCGGGCCATGAGCAGGTGCCGGCGTCCTATATTCTCTGCGGAAACGGCGCGGCAGACCTGATCTACACATACTGCGCCGCTCTGCGGCCCCGGACGGCGGTGGAGCTGGCCCCCACCTTTGTGGAATATGGGGCGGGACTGGCGCAGGTGGGTTGCCGCGTAGAGCGGTATTTCCTGCATCAGGCGCAGAATTTCGATTTGGACGAGAGGTTTCTGTCCTTCTTAGAGGAGAAAAAACCGGAGGTGGTATTCCTCTGTAACCCCAACAACCCCACCGGGCGGCTGATCCCGCTCCCTCTGCTGGAGCAGATCCTGCAATACTGCGCGGCACAAGGGGCGCGGCTGTTTCTGGATGAGTGCTTTCTCGATCTCACGGAGGACGGCGTCAGCGCCAAGTCCCTTCTGGCAGCGCACCCGGAGCTGCTGATCCTGAAGGCATTCACCAAGAGCTACGGCATGGCGGGCATCCGGCTGGGGTACTGCCTGTGCGCCGACAATGCGCTGCTGCACCGCATGGCGGCCGCGTCCCCGCCGTGGAACGTATCCTCACCGGCCCAGAGTGCCGGTGTGGCGGCGCTGGCGGAGCGGGACTTCCTGCAAAGGACGCTGTCCCTCGTCCGCACGGAGCGGCGGTGGCTCACGGATAACCTGGCGGCGCTGGGCTTCTGGGTATGCCCGTCCCATGCCAATTACCTGCTGTTCCGTGGGCCGCTGGGGCTGCGGGAGGGCCTGCTGCAGCAGGGTATCGCCATCCGTGACTGTGGGAATTACAACGGGCTGGGCGATGGGTGGTATCGCATTGCGGTGCGGCCTCACGGGGAAAATGAAGCATTGATAACGGCCATCCGGCAATTCTGCAAGGAGAAATCGCTATGGCAATGAATATTATGATTCAGGGGACCATGTCCAATGCTGGAAAGAGCCTGCTGGCGGCGGGACTCTGCCGCGTTTTGAAGCAGGACGGCTACCGCGTGGCACCGTTCAAGAGCCAGAACATGGCGCTGAACTCCTTCATCACCAGGGACGGCGGCGAGATGGGCCGGGCGCAGGTAGTGCAGGCAGAGGCCGCCGGGATCGAGCCGGACACCCGCATGAATCCCATCCTGCTCAAGCCCACCACCGACGTGGGCAGTCAGGTCATCGTCAACGGACAGGTGCGGGGCAATATGCAGGCTATGGAGTACTTCCACCGCAAGCGGGACTACATCCCCGCTGTGCTGGAGGCCTACAACAGTCTGAACTCAGAGTATGACGTGATCGTCATTGAGGGGGCAGGCAGTCCCGCGGAGATCAATCTCAAGCAGGATGATATCGTCAATATGGGCCTTGCCAAGCTGGTGGACGCGCCGGTGCTGCTGGTAGGCGACATCGACCGGGGCGGCGTGTTCGCCCAGCTCTACGGTACGGTGGCACTGCTGGAGGAGGACGAGCGCCGCCGCATCAAGGGCGTGGTGGTCAACAAATTCCGGGGCGACCGGGCCATTCTGGAGCCGGGACTGAAGACGCTGGAGCAACTGTGCGGCATCCCGGTGGCGGGGGTCATCCCCTACGCCCATATAGACATCGACGATGAAGACAGCCTGACCGAGCGGTTTGACCGCTCCAAAGAGCGAAAGCTCTTGGATATCGCGGTAATCCGTGTGCCGCGCATCTCCAATTTCACGGATTTCAGCCCCTTCGAACATTACGGAAACGTGTCGCTGCGCTATGTGGATCAGGTGAGTGACCTGCACCAGCCGGACATGATCCTGCTGCCGGGTACCAAGAGCACTATCGCCGATCTGCGGTGGCTGCGGCAGTCCGGTCTGGAGGCGGCCATTTTGAAGGCGGCTGACGCCGGCACGCTGGTTTTCGGCATCTGCGGCGGCTATCAGATGCTGGGGCGCACCGTGTCCGACCTGGAGCAGGTGGAGGCCGCCGGTGTCACGGAGATCAACGGTTTGGGCCTGCTGGAGATGGACACCGAATTCCGGAGTGAAAAGGTGCAGACCCAGACGCAAGGCGTCTTTCACGGTGTGGAGGGAATGCTCTCCGGCCTGAACGGCCTGGCCTACGAGGGGTACGAGATCCACATGGGCCGCAGTCAGCAGCAGATGCCCGCCCTCACCGGCAGCAGAAACGTATACGGCAGCTATGTCCACGGTATTTTTGACGCGCCGGGCATCACGGATACGATCCTGAAAGCACTGTGCGCCAGAAAGGGCGTGTCCTTTGACGCGCTGGCAACCTTTGACGCCTGCGGCTACAAGGAACGGCAGTACGACCTGCTGGCGGACGTGGTACGCGGCGGACTGGATATGTCCTTTGTCTACCGGGTGCTGCGCCGGGAAGTATAACGAAACAAGTTCCGATGGAAAAAGGGGGAGAGACTTGCGCAGGATATTATGCGTGATTGACGGCATGACGGATCCCCACTTTCAGGTGGAGCGATATGGCCATCTGGCGTCCATGGGTTCGGTGCGGTATGTGGATACCTGCGGCGGCTTCCCACCGGAAACACTGCACTGCGTACTGCGCCTGTTGGGGGTAACGGATCTGCCGGTACATCTCCGAGGCTATGTAGAGGCGCTGGGGGCCGGAATCCCCGTCCGGCCCGATGACCTGCTACTGCGGGGCAGCTGCTACACGCTGGATGGATAGGGCTGCTGTACCATGCCTTTGAAAGACTGCTGACGAAAGAACGATGTATGCTTCTGTGGGGACAGTCTGTTCCGGCAGCACTGCCGCCATTTCCCCAGAAGAGCGCCGTGATCTGCGGCAAGGAGTTGGTAAAGGGGATTGCCCGGCTGCTGCACATGGAGCTTTTCCCGGTAAAGGGAGCTACTGGCGATGTGGATACGGATCTGGACGCCAAGACAGAGGCAGCCCTGCGGGCGGCGGAACGCTGCCCCTTTGTGCTGCTGCATATCAACGGGGCGGATGAAGCGGCCCATCGCCACGATTCGGCGGAAAAGGAGACTTTCCTGCGCCGGGTCGATGATAGGGTGCTCTCCCGGCTGTTGGCGTCTGAGCATGAGATTATGGTGGCCTCCGACCACGGAGCTGATCCAGAAAGCGGAGCCCATCTGGGTGGCCCACAGCCTTTTTTTACCAGCCGTTAAATGGTAATAGTCAAAATACGAAGGCTGCATAACGGCGGCAAGCCTTAAAATCAAAACCTCTGGCTTATCCGCAAGCTAAAGGCACAGGTACATTCCGCGCGGCGTCACATCCGCTGGATGACCTCCCCCAGCCAGCGGCACATGGTGTCCCCCGTCCGGTTAGCGATCTCCACCACCCGGGCGTGGCTGTGCTTCACGGTCTGGATGCCGGTGGCCATGTTGGTGATGCAGCTGACAGCCAGCACCTTCATGCCCAGATAGCTGCACACCATGGCGTCCGGCACGGTGCTCATGCCCACGGCGTCGGCGCCCATGCCCGCAAAGGCCCGGATCTCCGCCGCCGTCTCGTAGCAGGGGCCCATGAACCCCAGATAGACGCCCTCCCGGTAGGCAATGCCCAGCTCATCGGCGGTCTGCCCGGCCAGCGCCCGCAGGCCGGGATCGAACGCCTCGGTCATGTCCGGAAAACGCGGCCCGAACCTCTCATCATTGGGCCCGATCAGCGGATTGGTGCCCATCATGTTGATAAAATCGGTGATAAGCATCAGCGTCCCCGGCACAAAGCTGCGGTTCACGCCGCCGGCGGCGTTGGTCAGGATCACCTGCTCCACTCCCAGCAGCTTCAGGGTGTAAAAGGGGTAGCACACCTCCTTCATGGTGTAGCCCTCGTAGAAATGGAAACGCCCCTCCATCGCGTACACCTCCCGCGCCCCCAGCCGTCCCGCCAGCAGCGCGCCCTTGTGCCCCGCCACTGTGGACACCGGAAAGTGGGGGATGTCCCGGTAGGGCAGCTCCTCCGTCTCCGTAAAGCCGGCGGTGAGATCGCCCAGCCCGGAGCCAAGCACCACCGCGATCTTCGGCCGCGCCGCGGTGTGTGCCCGGATATAGTCCGCGCTCTCCAGCGCCTTTTCGTACAGATGCTCCATGGTATCGCTCCTTCTGTCCCGGCGAGCCTGTGCCCGCCCTGTTATAGGGCTATTGTACCACAGCGCCGCGCAAAATGATACACCGCAAAAGGGAGGTCTGCCGCCCGGCAGACCTCCCTTTTATGCCTTTACCACGCGAACATCAGCACATAGGCGTGCTCGGCGCCGACGCCGCCGTCCTGCTCCGTCAGCGGGATAACAGCGCCCTCCGTCAGCGTCTGGCCGATGCTGCCGTCGGCGCGGTAGAGCTTGTAGCTCACATCCGCCGGCAGGGACAGCACCGACAGCTCCGCCCCCGGCAGCAGCGTATAGATGTCCGGCTCGCCGCTCTGCACGCTGCCGACATAGGTGAGCTGCAGCTCCAGACCATCGGCACCGCGGAACACCTCCGTGGTCTTGCCGCCGCTGCCCCGCTCCAGCACCTCCATACAGTACAGCGGCTCAAAATCGCCGCCCGCCGCCGCGTAGTTCCGCACGCTCACCAGGTCGCCCGCCTGCATCGTCTCCAGCTGCGGGAACTCCTGCGCCGTGCCGCCATACCAGCGTCCGGCAATGCAGATGACACGGAACTCATTGCCGCCCGCCTGCTCCGTCCGGGTGTCCGTGACAAGTCCCGTCCACGGGTTGGTGATCGCCATGGCGCTGACGGCCGCTGACACGTCCTCCCGCTGATCCTGGGAGACGTGGCCGTCGCCCAGATCGTGTTCGTCGTAGGCATCCCACGTCACCCGGGGCACCTCCACGCGGTCCTCATGGACCTCCAGCTGATGGGTGGTGCCCCAGCCGTACTGGTCGCTGCCTGCGCCGTAGTCCAGCATGGTGGTCTCCGTCAGCATCAGCCGCGTGCCGCCGTCCTCCAGCGCCCGCACCTCCGTCACGTCCAGCGTGATGTGTACGGCCCGGAGGTCACCTGCGAACACATAGGGCCACACGGCGGCCTGTGCGCGGCTCACCGCATCCTGCCGCAGCTTCTCCACGCAGTAGGTCGTGCCCACGGTGTTGCCGGCGATGGCGTTGGCCCGCATGAGGAAGTAGCCTGTCACCGTCTCCGCCACCCGCTCATCCAGAGACGCGGCGGCGCTGCCCTGCACGTCCACCGTCGGCTCGACGCCGTACAGGCTCCCGGCGGCCAGCTGGATATGGGACAGGATCTGCTGATCCACGCCCTCATACTTTGCCGCCAGCTTGTTCAGATAGTTCTGCACCGTGTTGGGCGCCTGTCGGTACCGCTGGACCAGCGTGTCGATGGCGCCCTCGCTGTAGGCACCGTCCCCGCCCAGGAAGTAGGCGCACAGATAGCTCAGCGGGCACGTCTCCCAGTCCGGCCAGTGCGCCGTGTCGTACACGATGCCGTAGTCCGTCGGGTCGATGCTCACCGGGTCGTTTTCCATCTCACTGGGCCACGGCGTGATCTCCTGATACGCAGGCCCCGCGGCGGTGAACTCCACCAGCAGGGGACCCATGTCCCCGGCCCAGAACCGCACCGCGAAGCCCTGGCTGTCCGGCGCCTGGATCCCCAGCTCAAACGGTTGGTACAGCGTCAGGCCGTCGGCGCCGCTCTCCACCCGGACATCTCCGCCCATGGTCTGCTTCTCGCCATCGTCCACCTGCGCATACAGCAGGAATTCCTGCAGCATGGCGGCCGCGCCGCCCTCGCCCTGCGCCACCAGTTCCCGCAGCACCGTGACCTCTGTATAGGTGCCTGAACGCCCCGGCCAGTCGTACTGCGCCGTCAACTCCGGCGGCACCGTGACCCGCAGCTCGCCGGTAAGCCAGTCGCCCTGATAGGTCACGTTCGCCAGGCGGGCGGATACGCCGTCCTCCCGGGTGACGCCGGCGGGGCTGTAATAGATCTGCCGCCCGCCGCCCACGGTGCCGCTGACCAGATCGGCCTCCAGCTGTCCGATCAGCTGCCGCAGGCCGTCCACGCTCTGCCGCGCCGCCGCGATGTCGTAGACGCCGTCATCGGACACCTTGCCCAGTGCCGCGCCGTCTACCTGCCATGCCACCCACTCCAGATTGTCGATGAGCGCCATGGCCAGATAGCTGCCGGCCTTCATCTGCTGGGTCCACGCGCCGCCGGCGCCCACCACCGTCTCATACTCGCTGGTGTAGCACAGCGTCAGGCCGTACGGCTCCTGCTCGGTATCCAGCCGCAGCACAAAGCTCCACACGCCCTCGCCCATCTTATCCAGTCCGATAGCGCCCAGAATCCCGCTGACGGCGGAGTTGTCGCCCACATAGGGCGTCCGCATGGCGTACAGCGTCTCCGCGTTCCAATCGCCGCTGGACACCGGCTCCTCCTGCCGGTCGGGGCTGGTGAGGAAGCACACGGCGATGCTGGCCGCCGCGACGGCCAGCAGCACCGCCGCCCAGATAGCCGGTTTCTTATAGCTCAAGGCGTTTTTCACCCTTTCCTTCACCGCCGTCTCGCCAAAGGCCAGCGGGCACACCGCCGCCGGACGCTCCCGCACGGCGCAGGACACCAGCGCCCGGGAGTAGGCCGCCCGTCCCGGGGCATCCAGCCCCCGCAGCACCCGCTCGTCGCAGGCGTTCTCCATATCCCGTCCCAGCAGGATATACGCCGCCCACAGCACCGGGTTGAACCAGTGCACCGCCAGCAGCAGGAACGCCAGCGGCTTCACCGCGTGGTCGCCCCGTCGGATGTGGCACCGCTCGTGGGCCAGCACCTGGGGCAGATCTGCCTCGTCCATGCCCTCCGGCACATAGATGCGGGGGCGGAACAATCCCAGCACGAAGGGTGTGCCCCACTGGCCGCAGCGGTACACGTTATCCTCCAGCCGCACCGCCGTGCGCACCCGGTGATAGATGCGCAGATAGCTGGCCAGCATATACGTCAGCATCATCACCACGCCCGCCAGCCACACCGCCGCCAGCAGCTCCAGCGTCACCACGGGCCGCGCCGCCTGTACCGTCGGCTGTGCCGTCACCGGCTCCGCCGGCGTCACGGCCGGCAGCGGTTCCGCCGGCGCAGCGGAGGGCAGAACGGGCACGTCCGCCGCCGCTGTCCGGGTCTGGGGCAGCTCATACAGCGCCGCCGTCACGGGGCTTTGCTCCGCCTGGAGGCTCACCGGGCTTTGCAGGGAGAACGGCAGCACCAGCCGCACCGCCACCAGTGCCCACAGCATGCATATCGCCCACTTGGGCGCCCGCCGCAGCACCAGCCGCGCCGCCATCACCACCAGCGCCAGCACGCCCGCCTGCCACGACAGCTCCACGATCCGCAGAAAAATATCACTCATCGTGCTTCTCCTCAAAGGCGGCGATCATGCGCCGCAGCTCCTCCGCTTCCTCCGCCGACAGTCCGCGCCCGCCCAC
>URVR01000005.1 GCA_900551355.1 uncultured Eubacteriales bacterium
ATCTACACTTATGCGATCGTCGGCAGCGTCAGATGTGTATAAGAGACAGTACTTGATCTGGTTCACCATGGGCGGCACCTCGCTCTCCAGCAGGGAGGTGAGGTGGTGGGGGCGGAAATTGGAGACGCCGATGGACCGGACGCGGCCGGACTTGTAGAGGTCGATCATGGCGCGCCACGTTTCCCGGTTGACGGCGTCCCAGTCCTCGTATTCCCGTCCGTTGGCAGGCCAGTGGATGAGGTACAGGTCCAGATAGGACAGCTGCAGGCGCTCCATCGTTTCGTCGAAGGCCCGCATGGCCTTGTCGTAGCTGCGCTCCGTGTTCCAGAGCTTGCTGGTGATGAACAGCTCCTCCCGGGGAACGCCGGAGGAAAGGATGCCCCGCCCTGTGCCGGCCTCGTTGCGGTAGACGGCGGCGGTATCCACCAGACGGTAGCCCGTTTGGATGGCGTCACGCACGGCGGCCTCCGCCGCCTCCTCCGGGATGTGCCAGGTGCCGAAGCCCACTGCGGGGATGGGCAGGCCGTTGGAAAGCAGAAAATGCTGGGAATACGACATGATGTACCTCCTTGCGGCGTCGCCGCCGGCGATCAGACGGTCTCGGGTGTGTAAACGGGGATGTTGTGCTGCCGGTAGTACTCCATAAATTCGCCCTCCGGCAGGCGGTCGGTGATCAGGGAATGGGACTGGGCCAGATCCGCGTATCGGATGAACTGCTTTTTGTGGAACTTGCTGGAATCCGCCACGATATAGGTGGTGTCGGAGATCTCCCGGATCAGGTTGACGACGTTGAATTCTCCTGCGGTGGTCACGGTATACCCACGGTTCAGGTCGATGCCGGCCACGCCCACAAAGGCCTTGGAGATGGTGATGTCCCGGATATAGGCGCCGAATATCTCGCCGCCCAGGTTCAGCGTGGAGTGGGACAGCTCGCCGCCGGTCATGATCAGGTTCGCCTGCGGGTTTTTCGTCAGCTCAAAGGCCACCAGCAGATTGTTGGTCAGAACGTTGAGGTTCTTCCGCTTGACCAGCGCCTTTGCGATGTAGTAGCAGGTGGTGCCGCTGCCCAGGAAGATCCACTCGTTCTCAGAGATAAAGGTGGCGGCGATCCTGCCGATGGCCTCCTTGGCCGGGTCATAGGGCACGAACGTCCCCACCATATATTCCCCGGCGGTGGTATCCTTCTTGCTCGCCGTGGCGATGGCGCCGCCATGGGTGCGCACCAGCTGGCCACTGCTCTCCAGATAGGCCAGATCCTTCCGGATAGTCACCAGCGATACGCCGAACTGACGGGCCAGCGCCCCCACATCCGCGTCCCCCTGATCGGCGAGGATCGCCAGGATCTGATTCATTCTCTCTGCTTTGTACATAGCCGTTCCCCCTGCATGTATTTTGCCAAAATGTTAACGTAGTATAATTTTACAAAAGGAACGAAAGCTTGTCAACATTTTTGAAACAAAAGGAAATCGAACGAAACATATATTTTACACAAAAATGTAGAAACTTACAAAAAGGGGCGGCAACGTCAACTGTATGTTGACAAATCGAAGCTTATGTTGCTATGATATACGCAAAGAAAGAAAAAATCAAGAGGGAATATTTCACTAACGAAAGATAATGAAATATACAAACGAAACCTAACGGTCCGTAAACACAGACAAATGGCAGTTCGGGTAAACCCCTAACGATAAACGGCTGCAAAAAAAAGAAAGGAAGATCTATTGCTATGAAAAAACTCTTTGCTCTGATCCTCGCGTTGGTCATGGGTCTGTCTCTGGTCGCCTGCGGCGAGCAGAAGCAGCCCGATGCCACGCCCGACGGCGGCGATGAGCCTGCCGCCAAGGAAATGACCATCGTCCTGATCCCCAAGCTGGTCCACGAGTTCTACAACTACGTGCTGGACGGCGCGAACCAGGCTGTCTCCGAGCTGGAGGCGCAGGGTTACAAGGTCAACGTGGTGTGGAGCGCTCCCACCGCTGCTGATGTCACCGAGCAGACCGAGAAGCTGGAGGCCGCCATCGCCCTGAATCCCGATTACATCGGCATCGCGGTGATCAACGGCGAGAGCGTGAAGCCCATTCTGGAGTCCGCGCAGTCCAAGGGCATCAAGGTCATCGCCTTTGATACCGACTATGAGGGCTCTACCGCTGACGCCTTCGTGGGCGCCACTCTGGAGGCACAGTATCATTCCGGCGAGCAGGCTGCCGACATCCTGGTCCAGCAGACCGGCAAGACCTCCGGCAAGGCTGCCATGCTGACCGGCTCCCCCGATGCCGAGAACCACAAGCTGTTCTCCGGCGGCTTCCGTGATCGTATGGCTTCCCAGTATCCCGACTTCGAGATCGTGACCGAGCAGGCCGATAACGACGATAAGGAGAAGGCCACCCAGCTGACCGAGGCCATTCTGGCGCAGTATCCTGACATCGACATCATCTTCGGTGGTGACGGCTCTGCGGGCGTTGGCGCCGGCATCGCTGTCCAGGCCGCCATTGACGCCGGTCAGATCCCCGCCGGCCAGGTGAAGATCTCCGACTACTGTCTGACCAATGACTCCCAGACCTCTCTGGAGGCCAACCAGGTCACCGCCATCACCGATTACAGCCCCTACTTCGAGGGCTACTACACCGTGATGATCGCGGCCCAGCAGTTCTTCAACGGCATTGATCTGCAGAACATCGACATCCCCTTCGGCGTCGTCACGCTGGAGAACCTGGATGGCTATTCCGACGAGTACAAGCAGATCTGCATCGACAACGGCGTCGAGTACTGGAACAAGTAATCTGTGGGTCGAACCACATCCTGATGCGACACAAGGATCGATCAATCAACAGCTGTATAGACAGTGTCGCTGCCCTGTAAAAGGGCAGCGACACTGCGTACAGAAATAACCACTGGAGGAAACGGGAAGATGACAGATCATAAATTGGAGGTCAAGAATGTCAGTAAATCTTTCCCCGGCGTGAAAGCGCTGGTGGATGTCAGTATTTACATCGACAAAGGCGAGATCATCTCCTTGGTGGGTGAAAATGGTGCGGGAAAGAGCACTCTGATCAACGTGATCTCAGGCCAGATCCAGCCGGATGTTGGATCTGTTTCTATTGACGGTAAAGAAGTAAAGCTGAACAGCCCCACGGATGCGATCCATCTGGGCGTCGGGCTGGTGCCGCAGGAGCTGAACCTGATCCCCCAGCTCTCTGTGGCGGAGAACATTTACCTTGGTATCCGCAAGGTAAAGCCGGGGGTCATTCCCAGTATTGATTGGAAACGTATGCGGGTAGACGCCGAGGAGGTCCTGGCCTCGCTGGGCGTCAAAATGGACGTTACGAAGGTCGTTGAGAGCATGAGCGTCGCCGACCAGCAGATGGTGCAGATCGCCCGCGCCCTGTGTCTGGGCGCCGACATTCTGATCTTCGACGAACCCACTGCCTGCCTTACCATAAAAGAGAGCGAAAAGCTGCTGAACCTGATAAAGCGGTTCCGCGAAGAAGGAAAATCCGTGATCTTCGTGTCCCACCATCTGGACGAGGTCATCGAGATATCCGACCGCGTGGTGGTGATGCGCGACGGCGCACATGTGGAGACTCTCAGCCGGGAGGAGATGTCCGTTCCCCGCCTGATCCGGGGCATGGTGGGCCGCGAGGTGGAAAAGGCCGAACTGCTGCGGCGGGAGATCCCCGCCGATGCGGAAACATTTCTGAAGGTGGAGAACCTGACCCGCAAGGGCGAGTTCGAGAACATCTCCTTCGAGGTGAAGAAGGGCGAGATATTCGGCATCGCCGGTCTTGTGGGCGCGGGACGCACCGAGCTGGTCAGCACCATCTTCGGTGACCGCAAGCCCGACAGCGGCACCATCTGGCTGGACGATGCGGAGCGGAAAAACTCCACGCCCCGCAAGTCCATCCACAGCGGCATCGGCTTTGTGCCGGAGGAACGGCGGAAGTTCAGCATCCTGCCCACCATCACCATCCGCGAGAACCTCTCCGCGGCCATCTGGGACAGGTTGTTCCACTTCCCCAACATCGACCGGAAACAGGAGTGTGACGCCGTGGCGGAGTTCGGCGGCCAGGTGAAGGTCAAGATGGCCTCCCCCGAGGGGCTGCTGACGAAGCTCTCCGGCGGCAACCAGCAAAAGGTCATCATCGCCCGCTGGCTGGCGGCCGGATGCAGGCTGCTGATCATCGACGAGCCCACCCGCGGCATCGACGTGGTGGCCAAGGACGAGATCCACAAGCTGCTGCGCAAGTGCGCCGACGAGGGCATGACGGTGCTGGCCGTCTCCTCCGAGATGGAGGAGCTCATCAACATCTGCAACCGCATCCTCATCATGCACGAGGGCCGGCAGAAGGCTGTGGTGTCCGCCGAGAACATCACGCCGGAGGAGATCCTGAACATCGCATTGTCTGAATCCAAGGAATAGGAGAAATGGATATGGAAAATTTGATCGGAAAGAAAAAGTTCTCTTTGGGGCAGAACGCATCCACGATTTTGTTCCTGCTTCTCTTTATCGCTCTGTTCGGCGCGATCCTCTCTTTTGCCACACCGAACTTCCTGACCGCGTATAACGTGGGCGTCATCTTCAAGCAGATGTCCTTCTTCGGCGTGGCGGCGCTGGGCCAGACGCTGGTGCTGATCATCGGCGGCATCGACCTGTCCATCGGCTCCACGGCCTGCCTGAGCGGCATCCTCTTTGCCCTGTGCATGACCAAGACCGGCATGCATCCCCTGCTGGCGGTGGTGATCTGCGTGATCGCCGGTGCGCTCATGGGCTACATCAACGGCCTGTTCATCACCAAGCTGAAGCTCCATCCCTTCATCGTGACGCTGGCTGCCAGCAACATCGGCTACGGCTTCGTGCTGGTCATCTCCGAGGGCTACACCATCTCCGGCATCACCGGCAAGGTGCTGACCATCGGCCAGGGCATGCTGGGCCCCATCCCCGTACCCACAGTCATTTTCATCGTCTTTGTGGCGATCCTGACCTACATCCTGAAGTGTACGCCCTTCGGCCGTGAGCTGTTTGCCATCGGCGGCAACGCCGCGGCATCCCGTCTGGTGGGCATCAATGTGGAGTCCCGCACCCGCCTCGTGTATCTGCTGTCCGGCGCTTTCGCCGCCTTTGCGGGCATCATGGTGGCCTGCCGCTACAACTCCGGCCAGCCCACCATCGGCGAGACGTGGGTCATGAACTCCATCACCGCAGCCGTGATCGGCGGCACCTCCATGGCCGGCGGCGTCGGCACCGTGGTGGGTACGCTGGTGGGCACGCTGCTGATGCAGCTGCTGTCCAACGCCATCGTCATGCTGAACATCTCCCAGTACTGGGAGCAGGTCATGATCGGCAGCGTGGTGCTGCTGGCCGTGGTCATCGACTCTCTGCGCACCATGGGCAGGACCAAGTCCCTGCGCAACAAGTAAACGTCATTACCGCCTAACGGCAAGAAATATCGGAGGCATAAGACAAACATGAAAGAGTTGAACCAAGAAGTCCTGCTGGATCTGTATTCCCGGATGACCACCATCCGCGAATTTGAGAAGGAGGCCATCGAGCTGGCCAAGATGAACCTGACCCGCGCGGCGATCCACACCTACAACGGCGAGGAGGCCATCGGCGTGGGCGTCTGCGCCCACCTGACCAACAACGACTACATCGTTTCCAACCACCGCGGCCACGGCCACTGCATCGCCAAGGGCGCCGATCTGCGCCGGATGTTCGCCGAGCTGATGGCTCGTGAGACCGGCTACTGCAAGGGCAAGGGCGGCTCCATGCATATCGCGGATATGGATGTGGGCATGCTGGGCGCCAACGGCATCGTGGGCGGCGGCATCCCCATCGCCATCGGCGCCGCGCTGGCCCAGAAATACCTGAACAAGGATTCCATCACCGTGGTGTTCTTCGGCGACGGCGCCTCCAACGAGGGCACGTTCCACGAGTCCATCAATATGGCGGCCGTCAATCACCTGCCGGTGATCTTCCTGTGCGAGAACAACCAGTACGCTATCTCCCTGAATGTCAAGGAGTCCACCGGCTGCGAGAACATCGCGGACCGCGCCGTGGGCTACGGCATCCCCGGCTATATTCTGGATGGCAACAACGTGGTGGAGGTCTACAACAAGATGGGCGAGATCGTGGATCACGTCCGTCAGTACGGGGGCCCCGTTCTGGTGGAGGCCAAGACCTACCGCATGGCCGGTCACTATTTCGGCGACAACGAGAACTACCGCACCCGAGAGGAGGTGGCCAGCTGGGCGGAGAAGTGCCCCATTCTGGCGGCGCAGAAGGTGCTGCGTGAGCAGTACGGCATGGCGCAGGAGGAGCTGGACGCCATCTGGCAGCGGCAGAAGCAGATAGTGCTGGACGCCTGCGAGGAGGCCAAAAAGGATCCCGAGCCGCTGGTAGACGATCTGGAGAATGATCTGTACTCCCCCAACATGAAGAACATCGAGTGGAAGCCCTTCGTTTCCCCCGCGCAGTAAGAAAGTCAGGTGTTGTTTATGAAGAAAATGACGATGCGGCAGGCCATCAACGAGGCTCTGCATACCGCGATGAACAGTGATGACAGCATCATCACCTTTGGCGAGGATATCGCCGTATACGGCGGCCAGCTGCGCTGCTCCTATGACCTGTATGAGCATTTCGGCAAGAAGCGGGTGTTTGACACCCCCATCTCCGAATCCGCCATCGTCGGCATGGGCATCGGCTCCGCGCTGACCGGCCTGCGGCCCGTGTTCGAGCTGTCCTATATCGACTTTATCGGCGTGTGCTTCGACCAGATCCTCAACCAGATGGCCAAGATCCGGTACATGTACGGCGGCACCGTGGAAATGCCGCTGGTGGTCCGCACCCAGTGCGGCGCCGGCCTGGGCAACGGCGCCCAGCACTCCCAGTCCCTGGAGGGTATTCTGGCGCAGGTGCCCGGCATCCGGGTGGTGATGCCGTCCAATGCCTATGACGCCAAGGGCCTGCTGCTCCACGCCATCCGCGACAACAACCCGGTGATCTTCATCGAGCACAAGGCGCTGTACAAGCTGAAGTGCGACGTGCCTGAGGAGCCCTACGAGTGCGATTACACCTGCGACATCAAGCACGAGGGCACCGATGTGACCATCGTGGCCTATTCCGCCATGGTGAAGGAGGCCTTGAAGGCCGCTGAGGAACTGGAGAAGGAGGGCATCAGTGCCGAGGTGGTGGATCTGCGCTCCATCCGTCCCTTTGACGCGGATACGGTCATCAAGTCCGTCAACAAGACCGGACGCCTGGTGGTGGTGCAGGAGGCGAATCTCTGCGCCGGCTTCGGCGCTGAGGTGGCCGCCACGGTCCAGAACGCCTGCTTCAAGACGCTGAAGGCGCCCATCCAGCGCATCGGCGCCCCCAACGTGCCCGTGCCCTTCTCCCCTGTGCTGGAGAAGGCGTACCTGCCCAACAGCGATAAGGTCATTGCCGCCGTCAAGGCGTGCCTGCAATAACAGACCCCTTACAAACTGTCCGAAAGGAGAATGTAATGATGAAGAAAGAGATCGTAATGCCCAAGATCGGCCTGGACATGGAAGAAGGCACCATCGAGTCCTGGGAGAAGAAGGTCGGCGACCGCGTGGCCGAGGGCGACGTGCTGTGCAAGATCGAAACGGATAAGGCAGTTACGGATGTGGAGTCCACCGTCAACGGAACACTGTGCGAGATCGTGGCACAGGAGGGCGACACGGTGGAGATCACCAAGACGATCGCGTGGGTGGAAGTCGATGGCTGATATTGAGAAGAAATTGACGCCTGTGGGCAAGGCCATGGGCAAGCAGATGGTCCGCAGCTGGCAGATCCCCCAGTTCGCCGTGGAGACGGAGATCGACTGTGAGCCGATGATCGCCTACCGCAAGTCGCTGGGCTTCAAGCCCTCCTACACCACCATTCTGGCCAAGGCCGTGGCGGACACGCTGGCCGACTTCCCTGTGATCCGCTCCAGCTGGGCGGAGGATCATCTGGTCATTCACGAGGATATCCATATCGGCATCGCGGTGGATACGCCCCGCGGCCTGCTGGTCCCCGTCATCCGCGATGTGGACAAAAAGAGCCTGGAGGAGATACACGCCGGCATGGAGGAGATCAAGGCCGGCTCCGCCAAGGGCCTGTATACCATGGAGCAGATGACCGGCGGCGTATTTACCATCAGCAATCTGGGCATCTTTAATGTGGACTTCTTCAACGCCATCGTTTCTTCGCCGGAGGGCGCGATCCTGGCGGTGTCCAAGATGTCCGAAAAGCCCGTGGTGAAGAATGGCCAGATCGTGATCGGCAAGACCATGCGCATGGCCATTTCCTCCGACCACCGGATGATCGATGGCGCTACCGCCGCCAAGTTTATGACGGCTCTGGCCGCCCGGCTGGAAAGTCTGGCCTGAAAGCGGGATAGGAGGCATTGATGATGGGAGAATACATTCTTGCCATTGACCAAAGCACCACCACGACCAAGGCGATCCTGTTCGACCGCCGCTCTAACGTGGTGGAGCGCCGCGACGTGATGCACAAGCAGATCTCTCCCCGGCAGGGCTGGGTGGAGCATGACCCCACGGAGATCTGGCACAATATCGTGGAGGCGATCCGCCAGGTCATCGAGAAGTCCGGCGTTGCCAAGCGCGACATCGCCTTCATCGCCGTGACCAACCAGCGGGAGACCACCATGATGTGGACCGCCGAGGGCGGCCCGGTGTACAACGCCATCGTGTGGCAGTGCTCCCGTGCGGACTACATCGTCCGCCGGCCGGAGATCCAGCAGCACAGCGATTACATCACCGAGGCCACCGGCCTGCAGGTGTCCCCCTATTTTTCCGCGGCGAAGGCCTGCTGGATCAAGGAGAACACACCTGCGCAGACGGGGCTGATGTTCGGCACCATGGACAGCTGGGTGATCTGGAACCTCACGGGCAGGCACGTCACCGACTATTCCAACGCCTCACGCACGCAGCTGTTCAACATCCGCGAGCTGAAGTGGGATGAAAAGCTGCTGGAGATATTCGGCCTGCAGGATGTGCAGATGCCGGAGGTCCGTTTCTCCGACGAGATCTACGGCTACACCACGGTGGACGGCATATTTGACGAGCCGATCCCGGTGGCGGGCGATATGGGCGATTCCCACGGCGCGCTGTTTGCGCAGATGTGCTGGGAGCGCGGCATGGGCAAGTGCTCCTTCGGCACCGGCGGTTCCCTGATGGTCAACATCGGCGACAAGCCCATGCGCTCTGCCAGCCGCCTCAACATCTCCATCGCATGGGGTCTGGACCACAAGGTGTCCTATGTGTTCGAGGGCACCATCGTGTGCATGGGCGATACCATCCGCTGGCTGAAAGACCAGATGGAGCTGATCGACAGCAGCGCCCAGTCCGGCGAGTTTGCCGAAATGGTGGATTCCACGCAGGGCGTATATCTGGTGCCGGCCTTTACCGGGCTGGGCGCGCCCTACTGGCAGAGCAACGCCCGCGCCATGATCTGCGGCATGAACCGCTTCACCGACAAGCGCCATATCGTGCGCGCCGGTGTGGAGTCCATCACCTACCAGATGCGCGACATCATCGAGCCCATGATGGCGGACGCGGACTTCACCCTCGGCGAGCTGCGGGTGGACGGCGGGCCGACCAACAACAAATTCCTGATGCAGTTCACGGCGGATATCCTGAACACCCGCATCGTGCGGAACAAGGTGGAGGAGCTCTCCGCCCTTGGCTCCGCCTTCGCGGGCGGACTGGCCACCGGCTTCTACAAGAGCTACGACGAGATCGCGGCACTGCGCCAGACCAGTGCGGAGTATGTGCGCGCCATGCCTGCGCAGCAGGCGGAGGAGCTGTACAAGGGCTGGAAGGACAGCGTGGACATGCTGATAAGCGGCATCAAGTAAGCGTACAAAGCGAAAAAAGATGACGGCCCAAGGCCGTCATCTTTTTTCGCTTTGTACGTCCGGCCTCACACGTCGAACGTGACCGTCTGCATGAACCGATCCAGCACAACGGTGTTGGGTAGACCCTGTATGGCGTGCTCCACGGCGCGGTGAAAGCCCAGCGGGTCGTTGTTGGCGGGGGGCAGGTGCGTCAGCACCGTGCAGCGCGGCGCCATGGCGTTCAGCGCCTTGCGGGCGCTGGACAGCGTGACCCACGGGAAGTTGAGGATGGCCACATCCGGGCGCAGGCCGTCCACCAGCGCAAAGACCTCCGGGAAACGGGGGTCGGCATCGCCGGGGCAGAAAATGCGGCGGCCCTCCGCTTCGATCAGGTATCCGTAGTTCTGCACCTGAGGGGCGGACTCCTGATGGGCATGGCGCAGTGGGAACCACTGCACGCTGTAGGTCTCCCGCAGCAGCCGGGTGCCGGACAGCTCCTTCCACGGGCGGATCACCTCCATCTCCGGAAAGCGGTCAACTGCCATGGCAGTAAAGGTGTCGGAGTAGTGATCCGGGTGACAGTGGGTCACCAGTAGCAGGTCGGGCGGAAAGACCGTGTCCAGCAGCTCCTCCGCCTGCTGGGGCGTCAGCGCCGCAAAGCCGTTGACCGCGTGGCGCGGCAGGGCGTCCAGCAAAAACCGCACGGAGCCGATGGTGACATATACGCCGGCATTGGCTGTATGGCAAACGGAGCAGACCACGAAAAACATCTCCTTTCCAGAACGGTGGGCCAGATCCGCAGGCCCGCCCGTTTGCGGGCGGGCCTGCCTTGGAAGTCGGGATCAGGCGGAGTGGACGGAGCGTCCGAACGCGGCCAGCGCCGCCTCGCGGACCATCTCGCACAGGGACGGATGGGCCACGATGGTCTTTTCCCACTGGTCGGTGGTCCAGCCCTCCGCCACGGCGGCCGCGGCGAAGGCGATCATCTCGGAGGAATTTTCGCCCACGATGGTGACGCCCAGCGTCTTTGTGGTCGCCTTATCGGCCACCACGAACACGCGGCCCACGGCGCCCTCTGCCAGCGCCATGCCGTTGGCGCTGTAATCGAAGGAACCCATCACCGGCTCGTACCCGGCCTGCGCGGCGGCCTCGGTGGTCAGACCCACAGAGGCCAGCACCGGCAGCGTGTAGGTGCAGACGGGCACCGGCATGGTGCCGTAGGGCTTGTCCTCGCCCAGAATATCGGCCAGCGCAGCCTCACCCTCGGCATAGGCGGCGTGGGCCAGCTGATAGCCGCCCACCACGTCGCCGATGGCGTAAACGCCGGGCAGATTGGTGCGTAGGTGGTCATCCACCACGATGCAGTGCTTCTGATCCAGCGCCAGGCCCAGCGCCTGCGCGTCGATGCCGGTGAGGTTGGCCCTGCGCCCGGCGGCCATCAGGACCTGCTCGCAGTCCGCGGATTCCTCGGCGCTGCCGATCTCGTAGACCGCGCGCAGCAGCTGGCCGTTCTTCTCGATGCGCAGCATTTTCGCGCCGGTCTTCAGCACGATGCCCAGCTTCTTCATCTCCCTTGTCAGGATGCGCACGGCCTCCTTCTGCTCGCGGGGCAGCAGCTCGGGCATCATCTCCACCACCGTGATCTGCGTGCCGTAGGCCGCGAAGGCGCAGGCCAGCTCCAGACCGATGACCCCGCCGCCCATGACCACCATACTGGCGGGCAGCGTGGGCAGCGCCAGCGCGCCGGTGGAGTCGATGCAGTACTCGTACCCGGGGACGGGGATCATCATCGGCGCGCTACCGGTGGCGATGACCACGTTTTTGCCGCTGTACTGCTGGCCGCCGCATTCCACCACGCGGCCAGCCTTCAGAACGGCCTCTCCGGTGATCACCGTAACGCCGCTTTTCTTCAGCAGGAAACTGACGCCGCCCACCAGCTTGGCGGTAACGTCGCTCTTGCCTTTCTGGACCTGCTGGTAGTTGAGACTGCCGGCCTCTGTAAAGATCTCCTTCTTCACCAGACCGCGGAGCTTCTCCAGGGTGTTGGCCTTGTCCACCAGATACTTGGTGGGGATGCAGCCGATGTTCAGGCAGGTGCCGCCCAGATGCTCCTTTTCAAAGAGCGCCACCTTCAGGCCCTTGCGGGCCGCCGCGATAGCCAGAGAGTAGCCGCCGGGGCCGCCGCCGATCACGAGAATATCAAATGTTTCCATTGTATGTGACCCTCCAAAATTAGTAATATTTTAAGGAATATTTCCTCTTTTACTATATCACCCACCTGAAAAATGTCAAGTATAATCGGACTATCTTTGTGTAAAATGGGGAGGACGGCGCGGGAACTGGCAAAGTTACCAGACAAACCGGCGGGTTTTTGGCCAAAATCACATCTTCCATTTGCTGCTGGGCTGTTGTATACTGTTTAGTAATAATTGAGCAGTGCAATACGAAGGGCGGGAGCAGAAAGCGTGAGCGGAAAACGAGTGACCATGCGGGATATCGCGGAGATGGCCGGCGTGTCCCAGTCGGCGGTGTCCATGATCCTGAACCAGCGGTATGACGCCTTTCCGGAGGAGACGGTGCAGCGCGTTCTGGAGGCGGCCAAGTCCGCCAACTACCAGATGCGGAAACGGACTGGACGGGCGGCGCGGAGCCGCCACATCCTGGCCATCACCGTGCAGGTCACGAACCCCTACTATGCCGAGATGCTGCAGAGCCTGGACCGGGCGGCCATCGCCCAGGGCATCCGCATCACCGCGGTGAGCACCTACCACCACCCGGAGCTGGAGGCGGACGCCCTGGATATGGCCATCCGGCAGCACTATCTGGGCGTGATCTTCCTGTATCCGGCGGACGGCACGGAGGCCTATGAAAGGGCCAATGCACAGATCCCCATCGTGACCATCTGCGACAAGTCCAGCCGGGTGCATGGGGATATCGTGGAGATGAACCACTTCGAGGCGGGCGCCATTGCCGCCGACCACCTGATCTCCATGGGGCATCGGCGGATCGCCGTGCTGTCCCACGCCTCGGACCGGAACACCACGGCCGGCGCCACCCGGCTGGCCGGCATTCTGGCGGAGATCCGGAAGCACGGCGACCAGCAGCCCCCGCTGATCCTGACCCATGCGGACAGCTGGAGCAACATGCTGAACGAGAGAAGCTACCACTACCAGACGGGCTACGATCTGGCCCAGGACCCGCAGATCGCGGAGAAGGGCATTACCGGGCTGATCTGTGTCAATGACCTGATGGCCTACGGCGCCATCGACGCGCTGGCCCGGCAGGGCTGCCGCGTGCCGGAGGACCTGTCCGTCATCGGGTCGGACGACATCCTGTTTTCTCAGATGGAGCGTGTCTCTCTGACCACCATCGAATATCACCCGGATGTGGTGGCGCGGGCCGCCCTGACCACGCTCCTGAACCGGACGGACCTGTCCACCGAGGAACAGATATGGGCGGGGATTGCACGCTTTCAGGTACAGTGCCAGCCAACACTGGTGATACGCGGCTCCACCGGGCCGGTCTGACTATTGACATAAGGAGAATCACCATGACGCAGCCGAAACTCTCTTATCTGAACCTCTATACCACCGATCCGGCATGGAACCTGGCGGCGGAGCAGTATGTGTTTGACGCGCTGCCCCGGGATCGCACCTATTTCATGCTGTGGCAGAATGACAACGCCATCATTATCGGCAAGCACCAGAACGCCGCTGCCGAGATCGACCAGCAATTCGTCCGCGAAAACGGTGTGCGAGTGGTACGACGGCTGTCCGGCGGCGGTGCGGTGTACCACGACATGGGCAACCTGAATTTCACGTTCATCGCCGATGCCGGCGACATGGAGTCTATCAACTTCAAGCTGTTCTGTCAGCCGGTGGTGGCGGCGCTGGCGGCGCTGGGTGTCACCGCTGAGGTCAACGGGCGGAATGACATGACCATCGACGGGCAGAAATTCTCCGGCAACTCCCAGTATCTGAAGGAGGGGCGGGTCATGCACCACGGCACCATCATGTTCGACTCCGATCTGGACCGGGTGGCGCAGGCCCTTCATGTGGACCAGGAAAAGATCGCCGCCAAGGGCGTGGTCTCCGTCCGGAGCCGCGTCACCACCGTGCGGCAGCACATGCCCCATCCCGTGGAGCTGGAGGAATTCCGCCGTGTGCTGCTGGACAACATCCTGGCGCAGCAGCCCGGTGAGGAGTATATCTTTACCGAGGCGGACAAGGCGCAGATTGCCCGGCTGCGGGAGCAGCGGTACGCCACATGGGAGTGGAACTACGGCCAGTCCCGGGAATGCGAAATGACCAAGAAAAAGCGTTTCCCCGCCTGCGGCGGCGTGGAGGCGCATCTGTCCACCGACCACGGCGTCATCGAGCACATCGCGTTCACCGGCGACTTTTTCAGCGTGGTGGAGCCGGAGGTGCTGGCGGAAAAGCTGGTGGGCGTGCGGCTGGAGGAGCAGAACCTCCGGGAGGCGCTGGCGCAGGAGGATGCGGGCCGCTATTTCAGCGGGCTGAAGAATGAGGAGCTGATCGAGCTTCTGCTGTCATAAGAAGGGAAAACCATGAGCATCGTGTTTTTCGACCTGGACGGTACGCTGGTGGACGAGGACGGCAACATACCGCCCTCCGCGGCGCTGGCCATCCGGCGGCTGCGGGAGAACGGGCACTATTGCGTGGTAAACACCGGCCGTCCCTTCCGGGACAGGGACCCTGCGCTGGATGCGCTGGACTTCGACGGCTATGTGTGCAGCTGCGGGCAGCACCTGATCTTTCAGGGAAGGACCCTGCTGCGCGACGGCTTTGACCGCGAGACCAGCCGCCTTATTGCCCGGATGGGCCATGCCTGCCGTCTGGGGATGTATTTCGAGTCGGAGGAGGGCTTCTGGCTGGAGAACTCCTTCCCGCCGCTGGCGCCGAATCTGCAGGTCGCGGTGGACAGGCTGCGCCGCAACGGCGAGGTCGTAGTGTCCCCGCTGACAGACGAGCGTTTCCGCTGCGACAAGCTGAGCATCTCCTACACGCCGGACAGCCGCCTGCAGGAGTTTCTGACCTTTATCCGGCCCTACTGCGAGATTATCGACCAGGGACGGCGGATGTACGAGCTGCCGAAGCGGGGCCACAGCAAGGGCGCCGGCTGCCGGAAGCTGGCCCAGCTGCTGCATACGCCGCTGGAGGACTGCTGCGCCATTGGCGACAGCACCAACGACCTGTCCATGCTGCGGTGCGTGGGACACCCCATCGCCATGGGGAACGCCCCGGAGGAGGTGGCTGCGGCAGCGGAGTATGTCACCTCCCCGCTGCGGGAGGACGGCATCTACCGGGCCATGGCACACCTGCATCTGATCTGAGAAAGGACGGTGCCGTCATGTCATACGATACACAGACCCTGTCGGCGTCCCTGCGGGAGACGGAGCCGTGGCGCCGCCGCTTTACGGCGGAGTCGTACCCGGCCGCCTTTTCCGATTACAAGGAGCGGTATGCGGCGGCCTACGCCTGTGCGCTGGCGGAAACGCCGCCGGAGCAGCTGGCGGCGGCGCTGCTGGATGCGGCGGAGCGTACCGGCGGACGCCGGGGCGATACGCTGCCGCTGCGGATGGTGCTCGCACTTTATGTGACGCCCATGCTGCTGGATATGGACGGCGCGGCCCCGGAACTGGCTGCCGCACTGTGCCGCCTCTGGGCGGAGCGACATCCTCGCCAGGTATACAGCGTGTCCTCCTTTGACCAGATCGGCCAGGGTTTCCGGAAAAAGCTGCTGGGCTTTGACCGGGGCTGCGTCTACGACACCGAACGGAAGAAAAAAAGCCTTTTTCATGGACTCCTTTAACATATGGCGCAGGGGCACCACCCACCGGGTGGTGCCCCTGCGCCATATTGGATCTTTTTCAAACGCCTGCCGGTATTAGGACAGGGAAAGCTCCCTACGGGCGAGCGCCTCCGTGCGGCGGCACAGCTCGTCGAGAGACAGGCGGTGATAGCCGTGGACGCTGCTGTTCACCATCGGCGCAAAGCCCGCCGACCATTTGGAGGCAATGCTGTCGATGCCGCCTGCCAGACCGAACACCGAGCCCACCGTAGCGCCGTTGCAGTCCGTGTCGAAGCCGGCCAGCACCGCCGCGGCCACCGCGTCGTCATAGCTGTCATGCCAGAGGATGCAGGCGGTGACCAGCATGGCGTTGGGAATGGTCAGGCACCAGTCGAACTGGATCTTTTCATCATACGCCGCATGTACGTCGTTCACCACCGCATCAAAGCTGTCTCCCTGCGCATAGCGCGTCAGCACGGCGTGGATCGCCTGATGCAGCCGGCTCCCTGCGGGGATCTGGAGCAGCGCCAGACGGACCCGTTCCGCCATGCTGAGCGATGCACATAGCACAGGCTCAGCAGCCCCGCAATGAACATCTCGCCATAAATGCCGTTTTTGGCGTGAGAGACGGCGGCATCGTTCCATGCCAGCCGCGCCGCTTTCTTCGGCATGCCCGGGCAGACGTAGCCGAAAAGGTCGCCGCGTATCTGTGCGCCGATCCACTCGCGGTACGGATTGCACGCCATCGCGGAATCCGGCGGCAAAAGCCCGTTCATCAGATTGCGGATGGCCGCGCGCTCCGCGGTGCATGAGTGGAAGGCCGGTATGCCCAGCAGCCACGCCTCCGCCATGTCGCAGGGCGTAAAGGCAAGGCCGTACCGCTCCATGGTTTTCAGCGCGATCACGGAATAATTGATATCGTCGTCGTTGGGGTATTCCTCCAGATAATTCCGCCAGCAGACCTCCTGCCGGTCGTAGGGGGTGGTGACATCCTCCCGGCAGATGCCGTACTTCTCCCGCAGCCGGCTGTCGGAAACGGCCTGCATGTAGTCCCGCAGCGGCCACTGGCCGCTATCCTTCAGATAGAATTTTATAAGTAACCAAGGCACTGTACAAGCATCACTGAAAAGGTACAGTGCCTTTTTGAATATGCCGTTTATGAAGGATTTGATATCCCCTAACAATCCATATTTCCTTGAGCGGATTTGATCCTCCGATACATCTCCTGCATCTGTCGATCAATTTCGGCGATCTTGCCCGCGCATGCAAGCATTTCCTCGTTGATGCCCTCCGGCAACTTTGTCTTATCTACCTTATACCGAATATCGTGCTCTAGACTGGCCCAAAAGTCCATAGCAATCGTGCGGATCTGAATTTCCGCAGTTACCTGCTCCGTCCTATCTGACAGATACACCGGCACCCGGATATCCAGATGTAATGAGCGGTATCCGTTATAGTTTGGTGTGCGGATATAGTCTTGCCTTTTGATAATCTTGACATCCTTCTGCAGTTCCAGCATCTCCGCCACCCGGTACACATCGTCGATATAACTGCACACTACCCTGACACCGGCAATATCATGGATGCTCTCCCGCGCTGCCTCAATGGTCAGCGGCAGCCCTTTATTCAGCAGCTTGGCCGCAAGGCTTTCCACAGACTTTACGCGTCCTTCAATGTGGTGGATGGGGTTCCTCGCATAGAGCACCTTGAACTCGTTGTTCAGTATTTCAAATTTCAGCGACAGCTGCTTTACAGCGGAATCATAGAGGTTCTGCATGAGCTGTATCTCATATGGATCATTACAAAGTACCGCTCGGAATTCTGTTCTTACCATTTGCTTGTTGCCCTCCCTTTTTAATTTTGCCCTCCGAGGCACCAGACAAAGGCCCTCCATAGCGAGCAGATGGCGGCGGAGCTGATACTGCGTCTTTTTTCAGCATCCACGGTGTAGCAGTCTTGGGGGCTTTCTTTCTTGCGAGCATTCTTTTATCGGAACAGCAAAAGGCTAACCTTCACTACCTGACTGACGAAGCGGATCATTTCCTCCTTGCTGTACTTGTCATAACCCTCTACAATAACATGCATCAAGCCGTTGGAAAGATGCGTATACATCATCTCCAACTCGGTTTCACTGGCCTTTGGCAATTCCCTGTGCCAATAAGCAAGGCTGTCGGTTTTCGCCAAAGCGATCATTTTCGCAATGACAGCCGAACTGGTATTCCCCAGAACGAGTGTCCGGCAGGCTTCCTGATTTTGATCGACCATGTCATAGAGGGCTTCAATTAGAGCCGTCACATCAAAGGAATTGACATAGCGAAGGGATTTCTCAAATTCATCAATGAGCTCATTCTCAATGCTCTCCAGCAGTGCAAAGCAGTCGCTGTAATGGGTATAGAAAGTAGCCCGGTTGATTTGGGATAGTTGGCAGAGTTCCTTTACCGTGATTTTATTGACCGGCTTCTCCTTCAGCAGCTTCAAAAAAGACTGCTTGAGTATCATCTGTGTATAGCGTTTCCTCGCATCCAGTTTCTCCATCTAGAAATCACCCTCAATTAAAGATTATAACGTTCATCAACACTTTGGTATGCTGTGTTGTTTTTATTTCAGTTGTACGGCAAGTGCTGATTGTTTCTGCTTTTCATTTCAAGTATATTATACTCGTGAAAGATAATCAACACCTGTATGCCTATTTTGAGAGGAGACTTTTTAGATGTACGATAAATATCTCATTACAGGCGCCACCGGCTTTCTCGGCAGAGCAGTTGTGGAGGAGCTGGTGCACCACGACGCTCAGGTGCGTGCACTTGTGCTGCATAACGACCCCTATATCAACCTGCTCCCGAAGGAAGTCCATACCATCGTCGGCGATGTGTGTGATAAAAACTCACTTGCAGACTTCTTTGCGGATGCCGATAGCCGTACCTGTGTGATTCACTGCGCGGGTATCGTCTCTGTCGCGTCCAGACCCGGCCCGAAGCTCTATCAGGTCAATGTGGGCGGAACATGGAGAATCCTCCGGCAATGCTTAGCGCACGATGTGGGAAAGTTAATCCATGTCAGCTCCGTCCATGCCATACCGGAAAAACCGGAGGGCTGCGTTATCACGGAAAGCTGTGACTTCTCTCCGGGTCTTGTAGACGGCGATTACGCAAAGAGCAAGGCGGCCGCAACCGAACTGGTCTTCGATGCGGCAGAGCGTGGGCTGAATGCCAGCATTGTCTTTCCCTCCGGCATCATCGGGCCAGGCGACATACAGGGAGGGAGCTTCACCTCAATGGCAAAGTCTTTTCTGGCCGGGAAGTTGCCCTTTGCTGTTCGCGGCGGGTATGACTTTGTGGATGTACGGGATGTTGCAAAAGGTATTCTGGCCTGCTCCGAAAGCGGAGAGCCCGGCAAGGGCTACATTCTGTCCGGCCACTACATTACGATTCGTAAGATGCTTCAGCTTGTCGGAAAGGCCGCAAAGCTGAAGTATCACCCCATCTGTCTGCCATTGGGCCTTGCAAAGTTGGCGGCCCCATACTACGAACGCCGGAGTCTGAAGGATCGAAAGCCGCTGTTTTTCACCCCCTATTCCGTTGCCGTTCTTGCCTCAAACGGGCAATTCAGTCATGCCGCAGCATCGGAATGTTTTGCATATCAGCCGCGCCCAATGGAGAAGACTTTGCGGGATATGACAGTCTGGCTTATGGCGCGGAAGGAAAAGGGTGAACTATGAGTTCTCCTCTGCGTCATGATGCCCCGCCTCTCGCTTAAGGAGCGAGCCTCCCGCCGCCATAAAGGATATCTTGACGGGCCTGCTGCGGGAGGACGCTCTCAGGAGCGTCCTCCCGCTTCCTTTCCCGTCCGGCAGGAAAGAGTTGCGGCGATCTCCTCTCCCAAGACCTTTGACGCCGGTGTGGCGCTGTACGGCGTAAGCGCCCTGCTGTCGCTGACCGGGACCGCGCTGGTCATCAAGCGCAAGAACGGCTGATTGACCGATACGCATTTCCTTTGAGAGCGATCTGCAAACACCTCATCTAAAATAGCCATAAGGCGGCGGACATCACCTGTCCGCCGCCTTATGGCGCGTATCCCTCCTTGCGGGGAAACCTCTGTTTGTCAGCCCATATCGGCGGCGAGCGCCTTGTCGATTTGGGCTTGCAGTGCCTCCGCCTGCTTCTTTTCCGTAATAGCACCCACGATGGGGTCACCCACGATGTTGCCGTTCCTGTCAACCACATAGGTGGTGGGATAGGCAAAGATATTGGTGGTGAACTTTCCCGCCTCACCATCTGAGTCGAAATACACATTCTGATAGGTCGCACCCTTCTTGGCCAGTACATCCTTTGCCTCAGAGATTGCCGCTTCATCGCCGTCCAGCGTGAAGGTGTTGACGCCGATGAGGGCGCCGCCCTTTTCCGCAAGCTCCTTGTTCAGCGCATCCAACTCACCAAGCTCTCCTACGCATGGATTGCAGGTGGTGAACCAGAAATTCACCACGGTGACGGCGTTTTTGGCGAACAGCTCGCTGCTCTTCACCGTGTTACCGTCCAGATCCTTGCCCTCAAAGGCGGGAAACTTCTGCATACTGCCATCGTCAGGCGGCGTGGTCATATCGCTGCCCGCCGGTACGCTCATGCTGCCATCCTCTGCGGGCGTTCCGGATAAGCTGGGGAATTTTTCCTCCAATGCGGCCAGCCGGTCCTCGATATTTTTGATTTCCGTGGCTTTTTCCTTCAGCAGCTCGTACTCCTCATCGGTGAACTGCTCCTTGGCGGCTTCAATGGTGCTCAGCAGAAATTCGCCGTAGTTTTTGCCGTCCTCCATCATGGCCATGCCCTTGTCGGCGGACAGAAAGACCTTCTCCCACAGCTCGGTGTTCTCCGCCTGAATGGCGTTCTCCTGTGCCATCAGCTCATCGTACAGCGCTGCCGCCTCCTCGGCGGTCTGCGGCTCCTTGTCCGTGTCCTCATTCCTCTCCGCCTGCTTCGCGCCGCAGGCGACCGTAACGGCGGCCAGCACCAGCGCCAGCAGCAGTGTGATGATTTTCTTTACGTTCATTTTGTTTCCTCCGTTTTTAATTCATTTACAGGTTCTTTTTTACCGTCTCCAAAGCCGTAGCGGAAGCTGACGGCGTTGGTGGGGCAGGCGCGGATGCACATCCCGCAGCGGATGCACTCGGTGTGGTTGGGCGTTTTCGTCACGTCCACATCCATCTTGCAGGCTCTGGCGCATTTTCCGCAGGAGACGCACTTGTTTTTATCCACCTTCATCTGGAACAGAGACACCCGGTTGAACAGCGCGTAGAACGCGCCCAGCGGGCACAGCCACTTGCAGAAGGGCCGATAGAATACGATACTCAGCACGATCACCGCCAGCAGGAGGCTGAATTTCCATGTAAACAGGCTGCCCAGTGCCGCCCGGATACCGGAATTGGCGAGGGACAGCGGAATGGCTCCCTCCAGCACGCCCTGGGGGCAGAGGTACTTGCAGAAAAACGGGTCGCCCATGCCCACGTCGTTCACAAGGAACGCCGGCAGCAGGAAGACCGTCACCAGCAGAACGGCTGTCTCTTATACACATCTGACGCTGCCGACGATCGCATAAGTGTAGAT
>URVR01000006.1 GCA_900551355.1 uncultured Eubacteriales bacterium
GGCGATAGAAGCCGTGCGTAGCGGCGAAACTCAGTTCATACCGTCGCGTTTTGACAAGATATATTTCAATTGGATGGAGAACATCCGCGATTGGTGCATATCGCGTCAGCTTTGGTGGGGACATCGCATACCGGCGTATTACTGCGACGAATGCGGCCATATCAACGTCAGCCGTGAAGACCCGACGAAGTGCGAAAAATGCGGCTGCACGAAGCTGACCCGCGACGAGGACGTGCTCGATACGTGGTTCTCGTCCGGTCTGTGGCCGTTCTCCACGCTCGGCTGGCCCGATCTGAACTCGGAAGACCTCAAATACTGGTATCCGACGACCGATATGGTCACGGGCTATGACATCATCTTCTTCTGGGTGGCCCGCATGATCTTCTCCGGCATGGAGCAGATGAAGAAGGAGCCGTTCAAGACCGTGTTCATCCACGGCCTGGTCCGCGATGACAAGGGCCGCAAGATGTCCAAGTCTCTGGGCAACGGCATCGATCCCCTGGAAATGGCGGAAAAGTACGGCGCCGACGCCCTGCGCTTCAACCTCATCACCGGCAACAGCCCCGGCAACGACATGCGCTTCTTCGTGGAGAAGTGCGAGGCCATGCGCAACTTTGCCAACAAGATCTGGAACGCCAGCCGCTTCGTGATGATGAACCTGTCCATTGACAAGGTGCAGCTGCCGGAGAAGCTGGAGCTGGAGGACAAGTGGGTCCTGAGCCGCCTGAACACCCTGATCCGCGAGGTCACCGACAATCTGGAGGCCTACGAACTGGGCGTGGCCTCCGCCAAGATCTACGACTTCATCTGGGACACCTACTGCGACTGGTATATCGAGCTGACCAAGACCCGCCTCAACGGCGAGGACGAAAACGCCAAGCTGGCGGCGGAGAACGTGCTGTGCTATGTGCTGCTGCGCATCATGGAGCTGCTGCACCCGTTCATGCCCTTCATCACCGAGGAGATCTGGCAGGCGCTGCCCCACGAGGGCGACTATCTGATCTCCGCCAGATGGCCGGAGTATCAGGACGCGCTGCACTTCCCGGAGGCCGAGACGGCCATGGAAGCGGTGAAGGACGCCATCTCCGCCATCCGCGCTCGCCGCGCCGAGATGAACGTGCCGCCAAGCCGCAAGGCACAGGTCATCATCGTGGCCGCCAAGCCCGAGAACTACCAGCTGGGCGCGCATTTCATCACCCGTATGGCCTACGCCAGCGAGCTGACGGTGCAGACCGCCGCGCCCGCCGACCTGACCGGTATGGTGACGGTGGCGACCCACGACGCTACCATCTATATGCCCATGGCGGAGCTGGTGGACATCGCCAAGGAGCTGGAGCGCATCGCCGCTGAACGCAAAAAAGCAGAGGAGAACCTGCAGCGCATCGAGGCCAAGCTGGCCAACGAGTCCTTCACCTCCCGCGCCCCCGAAAACGTGGTGAACGCCGAGCGTGAGAAGGCGGAAAAGGCTCGCGCCCTCATCGCCAAGCTGGACGAGTCCGCCGCCGCGATGAAGCTCTGATTTTTCGCCCCAACAGGCGTGATTCGACACGGAAAACGCCCTGAATACACTATAATCACCGTAGATCAACGATCTGCGGTGATTATTTTTTAGAACGCTTTTACAAAGGAGCCATGCATATGGAAGTATCTGCCAAACGCGAGGGCAGCCAGCTGGAGCTTGCCCTGAAAGGAGAGTTGGACCATCACGGCGCCAAGGGACTGCTGACCTGTCTGGAGCAGGAGATCCAGCGGTCGCTGCCCATGGTGCTCATTCTGGATTTCTCGGGCGTCACCTTTATGGACAGCTCCGGCATCGCCGTGGCGCTGCGGGGCTGGCAGCGCATGCGGGAGCTGGGCGGCAGCGTGGCGCTGCACCATGTGGCGCCGCAGCCCCGCAAGGTGTTCGAGGCCGCGGGCATCGGGCGCATGATGACCATTGAATAAACAGAACAAAGGAGGAGATTACATATGACACGCGCGGAAAACTATGTGACCCTTGAATTTCTCAGCCGCAGCAGCAACGAGAGCTTCGCCCGCACAGCGGCGGCCGGCTTCGCCGCCCAGTTGGACCCCACACTGGACGAGCTGGGCGACATCAAGACCGCCGTCAGCGAAGCGGTGACCAACGCCATCGTCCACGCCTATCCGGACGCGCTGGGAAAGATCATCATGAAAATGAAGCTCCTGAAGGGCGGCGTTCTGGAGATCACCGTCCGCGACTGGGGCCGCGGCATCACCAATGTGGAGGAGGCCCGCCGTCCGCTGTTCACCACCGGCGGCAGCGAACGCAGCGGCATGGGCTTCACCATCATGGAGAGCTTCATGGACAAGCTCACCGTCCGCTCGGTGCCGGGAAAGGGCACCACCGTCCAGATGCGCAAGCGCATCGTCCCGCGCCTGGTGTCCCGATGACCGCAGAGGACCGCATGGCGCTGCTGGAACGGGCGCAGCAAGGGGATGACGATGCCTGCCGGCAGATGCTGGTGGAGAACGCCGGCCTCATCTGGTCCATTGTCAAGCGCTACCGTACCTGCGGTGTGGAGGCAGACGACCTCTATCAGCTCGGATGTATTGGATTCATCAAGGCTGTAAAGGGATTTGACCTCACATACGGCACGCAGTTCTCCACCTACGCCGTACCCAAGATCGCCGGGGAGATCCGCCGCTTTCTGCGGGATGACGGCCCCATCAAAGTGGGCCGTACCCTGCGGGAAAAAGGGCAGATGCTCTGGGCCGCCCGGGAGCGGCTGCAAAACCGACTGGGCTGTGCCCCCAAGCTCTCCGAGCTGGCGGAGGAGACCGGTCTCACCGTAGAGGAGATTGCCAACATCGAGCTGGCGGTGGTGGCCCCGGAATCCCTGCAGCAGGAGACGGCGGAGGGTCTGACGCTGGAATCGCTGCTGGGCACGGAGGAGCCGGAGGCCGGCATGGTGGAGCGCATCGCCTTGCGGGAGGCCATCAACTGCCTGCCGGAGCAGGAGCGCAAGACCATCCTGCTCCGTTTCTTCAAGGGGCTGACCCAGGAGCAGACGGCGCGCCTGCTCCACGTTTCTCAGGTGCAGGTCTCCCGGATGGAACGCCGCAGCCTGCAAAAGCTGCGGGAGCTTCTGAGCGACTGACCGTTGGCATGCCTATGACCGCAGCCGGGGTCTGTCCGGCTGCGCACCCGTCTTTTCGTATTCCAGCGGCAGGAATTCCGTCATGACACCGCGGTATCGCTTGGGCAGGAAGGTGTTCTGACAGCGCGGATTCTTCCGCTCCCGGATGGCCACCGTCTCGAAGAAGGTCTTCCACAGCCTCCTGTATTGGATCTCCGTGTCATTCGGTGCCGCCAGCTCCAGATGCTCCAGCGGCGCGATGCGGGAGACTCCCTTGGCGTACAGCAGCACCTCCCGATGGGTACGGTCAAAGATGAAGAACGCCTCGTTGGCGTACCGGTCGCAGAAATGGTGCCGCAGCAGCGGCAGCACCCGGTTTTTCGGCTCAATGACCGCCCCCAGCACGCCGTTGTAGTCGGAGAATCTTACGAAGCCCCGCAGCTTCTCCAGCTCTCCGTTCATGTGGCGGATGGCCCTGTGCAGCGGGTAGCATACCGGATCGGACAGATCCCGCATGAAGCCGCCGCCCTCCTGAAACACCCTGCGGACAAAGGCGTAGAGGCACAGCTCCTTGTCCTCCATGCAGGTCAGGAAGGCCCGCCGCAGCACATTGGCCGCCTTGGCCGACCGTTTGACCAGCCCCTGATAGACACGTTTTCCGTGCTCCCTGTCTGTCGCCACCGTGCGCACCTCATACAGGGACAAAAATCCCTCGTCGGCGGAAAAACCGACGGGGGATTCCTTATATACATAGCTGTCGTACACGCAGCACAGGAACCCCTCCAGCGTGCCGTCATATTGATAGACCACATCCATCCCGTTCACCCCGCGCTGTCGAACAGCGACATCTGCTCCATACCATTTTCCAATAGCAGCCCGCGCTCCATTTGTTCCAGCTGCACCGGCAGCGTGGCAGGGGAGAAGCGCAGTCCCTGCCGCATCCGTCCGCCGCAGGTAAGGAAAAACTGCGCCCGTTTCACCACGACACCCAGCTTTTTCAGATCCTCGAACCGCAGATTTGTCTGCCGCCGCGCCGACAGGATGCGCCGCGCGCTGACCGGTCCGATGCCAGGCACCCGCAGCAGCGTCTCCAGATCGGCCCGCATGACCTCCACCGGGAACTGCTCCAGGTGCGCCACCGCCCAGCTGGATTTCGGATCCAGCCGCTGATCAAAGTTCGGGTGTGCCTCATCCAGCAGCTCCTCCGCCCGGAAGCCGTAGAACCGCAGCAGCCAGTCGGCCTGATACAGCCGGTGCTCCCGCAGCAGCGGCGGCTTGGTGTCCAAGGCAGGGAGGAGGCTGTTCTCCACCACCGGCACATAGGCGGAGTAGAACACCCGCTTCAGCCGGTACTTCTCGTATAGCGACTCCGTCAATCGGAGGATGTGCCGGTCATCGTCACCGGTGGCGCCTACGATGAGCTGCGTGCTTTGTCCGGCTGGGGCAAACACCGGCGCGTGCCTGTACTTTGCAAGCTCCGCCTTGCTCTGGGCCACGCCGTCCCGTATCTGCCCCATGGGCCGCAGGATGGCATTTTTCGTTTTGTCCGGCGCCAGCAGCTGCAAGCCGTCCTGGGACGGCAGCTCGATGTTGACGCTGAGCCGGTCCGCCAGCAGGCCCAGCTGCCGCACCAGTTCCGGCGAGGTGCCTGGGATGGCCTTGGCGTGGATATACCCGTTGAACCGGTACTCCTCCCGCAGGATGCGCAGCGCCCGTATCATCTGCTCTGTGGTATAGTCCGGGCTGCGCAGCACACCGCTGGAGAGAAACAACCCCTCGATGTAATTCCGCCGGTAAAAGCCGATGGTCAGCTCCGCCAGCTCCCGCGGCGTAAACGCCGCCCGCCGCGTGTCGTTGCTGCGCCGGTTGACGCAGTATTTGCAGTCGAAGGTGCAGACGTTGGTCATCAGCACCTTCAGCAGCGTGACGCACCGCCCGTCAGCGGAGAAGCTGTGGCAGCACCCGGCAATGGAGGAGGACGTATTACCGATCATGCCGGGTCTGGAGCCGCGCCGCACACCGCTGGAGGTGCAGGCCGCGTCGTACTTGGCGGCATCCGTCAGGATGGTCAGCTTCTCCAGAACATCCATATGGTTACGCCGCGCGGCGTCTGCGGCGAGGCGCCGGATGGTCGATGCAGTCGATGAGCCGCATCACGTTGGCAGCGATGGAGCCTGCGCCCAGCAGGGTGATCAGCAGTCCGATGGTCGTCATAATCAGTTACCTCCGCGTCAAACTTATGTTCTACTCGCATTATAAATCGAACAATCGTTCTTGTCAACATAAATCGAACAAAAATTCTACAAAATTTGCACGAGAGGTTGACCGGAGGGGGCGCGTGTATTAAAATAAGGTGCAAGAAAGAGAAAAGCGAGGCTTCTGTATGACGGAACTGGAAAGACGATTCATCGCGGCGCGGCAGGCCGCCATCGCCGCTGATTTTCAAAAGCTGAACCCCCGCCAGCGGGAGGGTGTGCTGACCACGGAGGGGCCGCTGCTGCTGTTGGCCGGTGCCGGCTCCGGCAAGACCACGGTGCTCATCAACCGCGTGGCCAATCTGCTGCGCTACGGCCGGGGCAGCGACAGTACGGACATCCCCATCCCGGTGACGGAGGACGAGGCCGCGTTTCTGGAGGAATACGTCAAGTCCCCGGACGACGAGCAGCGCCCGCTGATGCAGTATCTCTGCGCCGTGGAGCCTGCCCGCCCGTGGGAGGTGCTGGCCATCACCTTCACCAATAAGGCCGCCAACGAGCTGAAGGAACGGCTGGGCCGCATGCTGGGGGAGGAGGTGGCCCAGGATGTGTGGGCTTCCACGTTCCACTCCGCCTGTGTCCGCATCCTGCGCCGGGACATCGACCGTCTCGGCTTCGACCGCAGCTTTACCATCTACGATACGGACGACAGCAAGCGGGTCATCAAGGACATCCTCAAGGAGCTGTCGCTGGACGAGAAGGCATTCCCCACCCGGGAGATCCTGAGCATCATCTCCCGGGCCAAGGACGAGATGCAGTCCCCGGAGGAATTCATCCAGCAGTGGCAGGCCATCAACGACTGGCGCCGTATCAGGATCGGTAAAGTATATGCGCTTTACAACAAAAAGCTGCGGGACGCCAACGCGCTGGACTTTGACGACATCATTCTCCACACCGTCCGGCTGCTGCAAGACTGCCCGGATGTGCGGGCGTACTACCAGAACAAATTCCGTTATATCCTCATCGACGAGTATCAGGACACCAACCACCTGCAATACCTGCTGGCCAGCCTACTGACCAATGAACGGCACAATATCTGCGTAGTGGGCGACGACGACCAGAGCATTTACCGTTTCCGCGGCGCGGACATCAGCAACATTCTCAGCTTTGAAAAGGAGTACAAGGGCGCCCGCACCATCCGGCTGGAGCAGAATTACCGCTCCACACAGAACATTCTGGACGCGGCCAACGCCGTCATCCGCCACAACGAGGGGCGCAAGGGAAAGACCCTGTGGACGGAGAACGGAGCGGGGGAGAAGGTCACCGTCAAGACCGCCTTCAATGAGAGCGATGAGGCCAACTATGTGGTGGGCCAGATCATGATGGACTACCGCCGCGGCGGCAGCTGGAAGGACAACGCCGTGCTCTACCGGATGAACGCCCAGTCCAACGCGCTGGAATATGCGTTCAAGCGCAACGGCGTGCCTTATAAGATCTACGGCGGCATGAAGTTCTTCGACCGGGCCGAGGTCAAGGACATGCTGGCCTACCTGTGTGTCATCAGCAACACCACCGACGACCTGCGGCTGCGCCGCATCGTCAACGTGCCGTCCCGCAAGATCGGACAGGCCACCGTGGATAAGGCGCAGCTCATCGCCACGGAGCAGGGAAGCGCCCTCTACGACGTGTTCCTGCATGCCTCCGACTACCCGGAGCTGAAAAACGCGGCTGGCAAGCTGATGACCTTTACAGATATGATCGAGTCCCTGCGCCGGCAGGTGGAGGGCTGCGACCTCATGGAGTTCTACGATCTGGTCTGCGACAAGAGCGGCTACACGGCGGCGCTGCGGGAAAAGGACGATATGGAGAGCCGCGGCCGCCTGGAAAACGTGGAGGAGCTGAAATCCAGCATTCAGGGCTATCTGGAAAACGCGGAGGGTGAGCCGACGCTGGCGGGCTTTCTGGACGAGGTGGCGCTGTACACCGATCTGGACAGCCAGTCCGACAGCGACAATTGCGTGACCATGATGACCATGCACGCCGCCAAGGGGCTGGAATTCCCTCACGTCTATGTGGTGGGCATGGAGGATGGACTTTTCCCCGGAAATCGCGCCATGGGCGACGCGGAGGAGATGGAGGAGGAGCGGCGTCTTTGCTATGTGGCCATGACCCGCGCCAAGGAGACGCTGACGCTGACAAACGCACGGCAGCGTATGCTGTTCGGCCGCACGGCCCCCGCCATGCCCTCCCGCTTTTTGAAGGAGATCCCGGAGGAGAACATGGAGTGGCTCAGCAAGCCGCAGCCCCGCAGCGTAGAGAGCGACGTGGGCTGGGGCGACGGCAGCGGCGACGGCTACGCACCCAGATACATCGGCTATGGCGAGGGCTACGGCAGCCAGAGCCGCCGCACCCCGCCGGTCACTACCTCCCGCGCACCGGCCGCTCCCGCCAAAAAGCCGCTCCAGACGGCATCGGGCGCAGGGCGCAGGGCCGCGCCTGCCGGCGGCCTGATGCAGCTTGCCCCGGGAGAGAGCGTGCGCCATGACGCCTTTGGACAGGGCATGGTGCTGTCCGTCCGGATCATGGGCAACGACGCCCTCATCGAGGTGGCCTTTGACACCGTGGGTACGAAAAAGCTGATGCTGCGGGCTGCCATGGGGCATCTGACCAAGGGCTGATGCCGCTGTAAACCTGAGGTTGCGCGGTTTTCCCCTGGCAGTTTGCCCCGCAAACCTGAGGTTGCTGGACAGACGGCGGAAAAACTGCTATACTGTCCTCACAGGAAAGGAGGCGTATCCATGTCATCTGCATTTGGTTTTCATTCCGGTATACTCGGTTTCGGCGGTCTGGGCATATTCCAGATCCTGTTCGCGGTGGTGTTTGTCGGCATCCTCTTCGTGTTCATGTTCAACGCCGGCAAAAGCCTGATGGAATGGAGCAAAAACAACCGCTCACCCAGATTGACCGTCGCTGCCAGCGTCGTGGCAAAGCGGGAGAATGTCAGCGTCCACCATCATCACGGCAACGGAGCGGGACACACCACGCGCTCCACCACCTACTACGCCACCTTCGAGTTTGACGGCGGCGACCGTTCGGAGCTGCGCCTCTCCGGTCATGAGTACGGCCTGCTGGCGGAGGGCGATACCGGCCTGCTGACGTTTCAGGGCACCCGTTTTGTGGATTTCCAGCGGCAGGGGACTGCCGCCGCAGAAAGTGCGGCAGAACCGGCGCAGGAGGACGCTCCACCGAGCCGGGAGCGCCGCAGCTGGGACCCCGAGCTATGACCATCACGCATAAAAAACATCCCTCACATGAGGGATGTTTTTTTATGCTTTTTCCTCACAGCACCCGGACGCCGCCCATGATGAGCGTACCAGCCAGGGCGGCCATCTCCTCCGGCGACTCCTTTGCCCCGTCCTGCAGCCACTTCAGCGTCAGGGACAGGTTCCCCGACACGATAAAATGACAGAAATAGGACAGCCGCTCCGGATCGCCGCCATAGAAGCGGGCCACAAAGTCCCGCAGGAAATAGTCCCGCAGAATGGCGCAGATGCGCTCCGTATAGGCCCGGTCGCCGTTGGGACCCAGCAGCACCAGACAGAGGTCCGCGTTGTCTCTTGCGAAGCGGTACAGGTCGGCCAGGTAGGGATAGGCGCTGCCCTCGCCGCTGCTGTGGGCGTGCTTGCGGCACACCAGAATAAGCCTCTCGGCCATCTCGTCCTCCAGCCGCTGCAGCAGGTCGCCCACGTCCTTATAGTGGATGTAGAACGTGCCCCGGTTGATGTCGGCCCGCTCTGCCAGCTCCCGGACGGAGATGCTGCGGGACGGCTTTTCCGCCATAAGGTGCATCAGCGCCTGACGCAGCTGCTTTTTCGTCTTTCTTACGCGGCGGTCTACGGTCATATCCTCCATGTGCGCCACCTCCACCCGTGCGGACGTATCCGCTGTATTGTGAATATCTTATCACACTTACTGTTACAAAAGCAACAGCCTGCGCCGAATTTGTGCGGATAATTCTGCACACTTCTAAAAAACGCCGCCTCCGCATAGAGATAGGACAACAGTCAGGATTCGGAGGAAGGCATTATGAATCGATCCACATCCATCTATCAGGACATGGCGGCCCGCACGGGCGGCAGTATCTATATCGGGGTGGTAGGCCCGGTGCGGACGGGCAAATCCACCTTCATCAAGCGCTTTATGGAAACGCAGGTCCTGCCCCACATCGACAATGCGTACCGCCGCGACCGGGCGCAGGATGAGCTGCCCCAGAGCGGCTCCGGCCGCACCATCATGACCGCAGAACCAAAGTTCGTACCGGAGGAGGCCGTCCGCATCCGGCTGGAGGACGACGTGACCTTCTCCGTGCGGCTCATCGACTGCGTGGGCTACATGGTGCCCGGCGCCATGGGTCAGTTCGAGGAGCTGTCGCCCCGCATGGTGATGACTCCATGGTACGACCACGAGATCCCCATGACCGAGGCGGCGGAGCTCGGCACCCGCAAGGTCATCGCCGACCACTCCACCGTGGGCATCGTCATCACCACCGACGGCACCATCACCGACATCCCCCGGGAGGACTATCTGGAGGCGGAGGAGCGTGTCATCCGGGAGCTGCAGGAGATCGGCAAGCCGTTTCTGGTGCTGCTGAACTCCGCCGATCCTCACGGCTCGCGGGCCGCCTCCATCGCCGGCGAGATCAGCGAAAAATTCGGCGTCAGCTGCCTGCCGGTAAACTGCCTGACGCTGGAGGAGCAGGAGCTGCAATCCCTGCTGCGGGGACTTCTGTACGAATTTCCCCTGCAGGAGCTGGACGTCTTTCTGCCGCCGTGGGTGGACGCCCTGCCCGGCGAGCACCCCATCAAAAGCGATCTGTACCAGCGCATCGCGGCAGGCACTGCCGGTCTGCGCTGCATCCGGCAGCTGGCGCCGTATCTGGCGTCCCTTGAGGACACGGAGAACGTGGAGTCCGCCGGCGTAGCCGCCATGGATCTGGGGCAGGGCGTCGCGCAGGCCAATATCCGCCTGCCCCGCAGCCTGTTCTATACCACGCTGTCCCAGCGCTCCGGCCTGTCCGTCGCCGACGACGGCGACCTGATGGAGCTGCTGACGGAGCTTGCCGAGGTGCGCAAGGCCTACGACAAGGTGGCTCCGGCACTGATCGCCGCCCGCGAAACGGGCTACGGCATCGTCCTGCCCACCGTGGAGGAGCTGGAGCTGGAGGACCCGGAGATCGTCAAGCAGGGGGGACGCTACGGCATCCGCATGCGGGCCAGCGCCCCGTCCATCCACATGATCCGCGCGGATGTCTCCACCACCGTGTCGCCCATCGTGGGCAACGAAAAGCAGTCGGAAGAGATGGTCAACTACCTGCTCCAGCAGTTCGAGGGCGATACCGGCAAGATCTGGGAGTCCAACATCTTCGGACGCAGCTTCAACGAGATCGCCGGGGAGGACCTGCAGGCCAAGCTGAAGCGGATGCCGCCGGACGCGCAGGCCAAGCTGCGGGAGGCGCTGGAGCGCATCATCAACGAGGGCGGCGGCGGTCTCATCTGCATCATCCTCTGAAAGCCGCGTCTCCATCACCGGAAAGGTTCAGCCGCAGACAGGCGGGGCAGTGCCCCGCCTGTTTTGCCGCCTCTCCGGCACGTCTGCATAGTTCAAAACGTATGGAACGTTCGGACTTGAAATTGAACATTTTTTAACGATTTTTGTGCTGTAACTGCCAAAAATAAAAATTTAAGAAACAAAATTGCAAATTTATAGTGACAAATCCCATTTGGATGCTATAATGTACTTGGAACAAATACCGCAGCTGCTGCGGACAAAGAAGGAAAGGAAAGCATCATGGGAATCAAAATCGGTATCAACGGATTTGGCCGTATCGGCCGTGTCGTCATGCGTATTCTGACGGAGGACCCGGAAAAATTTGACATCTGCGGCATCAACCTGCGCAAGGCGGACATCGACTATATGGTATACCTGCTGAAGTACGACTCTGTTTTCCGCAACTTCCCCGGCATGGTGGAGCACGCCGGCGGCGATCTGGTGGTCAATGGCAGGAAGATCAAGATCTACAGCGAGTCTGACGCCGCCATGATCAACTGGGCCGACTGCGGCGCGGAGTACATCATTGAATCCACCGGTGCCAACAACACCACCGAGAAGGCCAGCCGCCACTTCAAGGGCGGCGCCAAAAAGGTCATCTTGACGGCTCCCGCCAAGGACGACGCCACCCCCACCTTCGTTTACGGCGTCAACAGCGACGAGTACCGCTCCGACATGCGCGTCATCTCCAACGCCAGCTGCACCACCAACTGTCTGGCCCCGCTGGCCTACGTCATCCACAAGGAGTTCGGCATTGAGCAGTCCCTGATGTCCACCATCCATGCCTCCACCGCCAAGCAGAAGGCCGTGGACTCCCGCGGCGGCAGCGACTGGCGCACCGGCCGCTCCATCCTGAACAACATCATCCCCACCTCCACCGGCGCTGCCAAGGCCGTGGGCCGCGTCATCCCGTCCCTGAAGGGCAAGATGACCGGCATGGCGTTCCGCGTCCCCACGGCGGACGTGTCCGTGGTGGACCTGACTGCCCGCCTGAGCACCAGCGTCTCCTATGCCGACATCTGCTACGAGATCCTTCACGCCTCCGAGACGTACATGAAGGGCATCATCGGCTACACCCGCGACCAGGTGGTGTCCACCGACCTGATCGGCAATCCCTGCCCCTGCATCTTCGACGAGACCGCCGGCATCATGCTGGATCACGATTTCGTCAAGCTCATCGCCTGGTACGACAACGAGTGGGGCTACAGCAACATGGTCACCCGCATGCTGGAGCATATGCACACCGTAGACGAGGCGGATGCCTTCCTGACCCAGGAATAAGACCTGCCATACAAAAAAGACGACGGCTATGCCGTCGTCTTTTTCTGTCCGCGCTTGCCAAGGCGGGCGTACCGTGGTATGATGAAAGAAAAAGGGAGGGGATGTACCCATGCTGCTGGCCATTGATATCGGCAACTCCAATATTTCCGTGGGTCTGTTCGACCGTCAGCGGGAGCTGCGCTTTCTGGCGTCTCTGGACACGGACAGCCGCAAGACCGCCGATCAGATCAGCATCGACCTGATGAACCTGTTCACGCTGTACGGCTGCGACATCCATGGTGTCAGCGGCGCCATTTTCTCCAGCGTCGTGCCGCCCATCAACTTCATGATGGAAAAGGCGCTGACCCGCCTGCTGGGCAAGCCGCCCATGATGGTGGGTGCCGGCATCAAAACGGGCCTGAACATCCGCATGGAGTTCAACAGCCAGCAGCTGGGGGCCGACATCGTCTCCAACGCCGTGGCCGCGCTGGAAAAATATCCCGCGCCCATCATCATGATCGACATGGGCACCGCCACCATCATCTCCTACATCTCCGAAAAGCGCTGTTACGAGGGGGGGCTGATGTTTCCCGGCGTCCGCCTGTCGCTGGACGCTCTGTCCGACCACACCGCCCAGCTGCCCAACATCTCCCTCCAGCACCCCCGCCACCTCATCGGCAAGAACACGGAGGACTGCATGCGCAGCGGCATCGTCTACGGCACCGCCGCCATGCTGGACGGCATCATCGACCGCATCCGCGACATGCTGGACGGACAGGAGCCGTCCATCGTGGCCACCGGCCCCAATGCGCCGGTGATCGTGCGCTACTGCCGCAACCATGTGGCCTACGACAAGTACCTGCTGATGGAGGGTCTGCGCATTATCTACGAGAAGAACGCGGACACCGGAAAACGCGAAACACGCTGATATAAAAGAGCTGGAAAGGGAAATCCCTTTCCAGCTCTTTTCGCACGTTTTCCTTATTTCGCCAGGATCTTCTTCAGCTTGGCAAAGCGGGGCAGGGAGTCCTGCCGGGGCAGCTCCGGCTCGCCCTGGATCAGCGGCAGCGCGTACTCGATGAACTGCCGGTTCAGGCCGTTGCCCTCCTCGTTGATCCACTCGCGGGGGATCTTCTTCTCCACATTGGCCACCTCCATCAGCGGGATGAGCTTGGTGCGGCAGGCATACTTGCCGTCCTGTACGCCGCGCTCAAAGCCGATCATGCGGCCGTTGATGCCGTTGACAGCGTTCTCCACGGCCACCTTACCGGCCATGTAGGACTCCTCGATATCCGTCTCGCTGGCCAGATGGGCGGCGCAGCGCTGCAGCAGGTTCAGCTCGATGCCGCGCACCTTGGCGCCCGTCTCCTCCTTCAGCACCTCCGCCAGAATGGTGGCCAGACCGCCCAGCTGGGCATGACCGAAGCCGTCGTTGGCCGCCACCTTGGCCTCGGATACGAAGCCGCCGTCCTCGTAGTGGATGCCCTCGGACACCGCCACGATGCAGTTGCCCGTCTCCTTGTAGATGCGCTTGACATCCTCGATGAACTTGGGCATACTGAAATCCGTCTCCGGCAGGTAGATCAGGTCGGGACCTGCGCCGTACTCACCGGCCAGCGCGGAGGCCGCCGTCAGCCAGCCGGCGTGACGGCCCATGATCTCCACCACCACGATCATGCCGGTGTCGTACACATGGGCGTCCTGATAGACCTCCATGATGGACGTGGCGATATACTTGGCGGCGGAGGCGTAGCCGGGGCAGTGATCGGTGCCGAACAGGTCGTTGTCGATGGTCTTGGGCACGCCCATGACGCGGCAGTCATAGCCCACGGACTGCATATACTGGTTGATCTTGTTGCAGGTATCCATGGAGTCGTTGCCGCCGTTATAGAAGAAGTAGCGCACGTCGTGCTTCTTGAACACCTCCAGGATCCGCTTGTAGTCGGTGTCGTCCAGCTCGGGATCGGCGATCTTGTAGCGGCAGGAGCCCAGTGCGGAGGAGGGTGTGTACTTCAGAAGCCGCAGCTCCTCGGGATCCTCCAGTCCCATGTCGAACAGGCGATCCGCCAGCACGCCCTTGATGCCGTGCTCCGCGCCCAGCACCTGGGTGATGGCGCCGGACTTCAGCGCCGTATCGATAACGCCGTAGGCACTGGCGTTGATAACGGACGTGGGGCCGCCGGACTGGCCGATGATACATGCGCCGCGCAACTCATTCATAGGTCTGTACCTCCGAAACATTGTTTTCAAAATTTGGTGATGCACCGGCCGCTGCCGCCGCCGGACGTTCTCTGGGTCAGTATTTTACCATGGAAATTTGGGAATGTAAATGCTTTCGGTCTTGCAAATGGGAAAAAATATGATACAATAGGAATGTAACAATCATTCCGTACAATCAACAAATCATTATTACGGAAAAGGAGATCGAATTATGGCACTGGTAACTTCCAAGGAAATGTTTGAAAAGGCATATGCCGGCGGTTACGCCATCGGCGCGTTCAACGTCAACAACATGGAGATCGTGCAGGGCATCACCGAGGCCTGCCAAGAGGAGCATGCTCCCGTGATCCTGCAGGTCAGCAAGGGCGCCCGCGCCTACGCCAACCACACCTATCTGGTGAAGCTGGTGGAGGCCGCTGTGGCCTGCTGCCCCGACATCCCCATCGTGCTGCATCTGGACCACGGCCCCGACTTTGAGACCTGCAAGAGCTGTATCGACGGCGGCTTCACCTCCGTGATGATCGACGCGTCTTCCAAGCCCTTTGCCGAGAATATCGAGATCACCCGCAAGGTGGTGGAGTACGCCCATGACCACGGTGTCGTGGTGGAGGCCGAGCTGGGCACCCTGGCCGGCATCGAGGACGAGGTCAAGGTAGCCGCTCACGAGGCGTCCTACACCCGCCCCGAGGAGGTGGAGGAGTTTGTCGCCAAGACCGGCTGCGACTCTCTGGCCATCGCCATCGGCACCAGCCACGGCGCCTATAAGTTCAAGCCTGAGCAGTGCACCCGCAACGAGCAGGGCATCCTGGTGCCGCCTCCCCTGCGCTTCGACGTGCTGGAGGAGGTCAGCAAGCGTCTGCCCGGCTTCCCCATCGTGCTGCACGGCTCTTCCTCCGTCCCTCAGGACTATGTGAAGATGATCAACGAGCATGGCGGCAAGATGCCCAACGCCATCGGCGTACCGGAGGAGCAGCTGCGTCAGGCCGCCCGCCTGTCCGTCTGCAAGATCAACATCGACTCCGACCTGCGTCTGGCCATGACCGGCACCATCCGCCAGTTCATGGACGAGCATCCCGACAAGTTCGATCCCCGCGAGTATCTGAAGCCCGCCCGCGCCAACATCAAGGAGCTGGTGCGCCACAAGCTGGTGGACGTGCTGGGCTGCGCCGGCAAGGCGTAAACCTATTATGAGCGCAGGAAAAATGGAAATCCGAGGTGATATCTTGCCCGTTTCATTTGTTTCCGACCCTGCCCGGCGCGTGGAGATCGCCCGCACGATCCTTTCACAGCTGCCGGAGTGGTTCGGCATTCCTGCCGCTACGGAGGAGTATACCACAGATGCCGCCCGTGAACCCTGCTTTGTTTACGAGAAAGACGGCGCACCGGTGGGTTTTCTTTGTCTTAAGGAAACGGGGCGCAGCACCGTAGAGCTGGCGGTTATGGGCGTTCTGAAGTCCTGCCACCGCAAAGGGTACGGTCGTGCGCTGGTGGACGCCGCCGCAGCTTACGCCCGTCAGATGGGGTACGAATTCATGCAGGTCAAGACCGTGCAGATGGGGAAGTACGAGGAGTATGACCGCACCAATCGGTTCTATCTCAGCTGTGGCTTCAAGGAGTTTGAGGTTTTTCCCACGCTTTGGGACGAGTGGAACCCCTGTCAGATATACGTCCTTTCTCTGAATAGATAAGCAAAGTCCCGCAAGGCCTATGGCCTTGCGGGACTTTTGTTGTCATGTACTTTCACTTTACAGCGTTTCCTTGATCTTGGCTGCGATCTGATCCGCCGTCAGGCCGTACTCCCGCAGCACATCCGCCGCCTTGCCGGACTGACCGAACTGGTCGTTGACGCCGATTTTCCGGAACTTGCAGCAGACCTTACCCATCAGCACATCGGCCACCGCGTCGCCCAGACCGCCGATGACGCTGTGCTCCTCCACCGTCACCACGTTGCCGCACTTCTGGGCATATTCGGTGACGCAGGCCGCGTCGATGGGCTTGATGGTGTGGACGTTGATGACGCTGATCTCGATGCCCTCGGCAGAGAGCAGCTTGGCAGCCTCCAGCGCCTCGTTGACCATCAGGCCGCAGGCGAACACGGCGGCATCCTTGCCCTCACGCAGCACGTTGGCCTTGCCGATCTCGAAGGGGTAGTCCTCCTCAAACACCGGCGTAGCCAGACGGGCCAGACGCATATAGGCAGGGCCCTGGAACTCCGCCAGTGCGAAGGTGGCCTTGCGGGCCTCGTTGGCGTCAGCGGGGACGATCACCGTCATGCCGGGGATCAGCCGCATCAGGCCGATGTCCTCAATAGACTGGTGGCTGCCGCCGTCCTCACCGACGGAAACACCGGCATGGGAGCAGCAAATTTTCACATTGAACTTGGGGTAGGCGATGGAGTTGCGGATCTGCTCATAGGCGCGCCCTGCGCCGAACATGGCGAAGGTGGAGCAGAAGGGAATCAGCCCCATGGTGGACAGGCCGGCACCGATATTCATCATATTCGCCTCGGCGATGCCGCAGTCGAAGAAGCGGTCGGGATGCGCCGCCTTGAAAAACTTGGTCATGGTCGCGCCGGCCAGATCGGCGTCCAGCACGACTACCTTCTTATTCTGTTCGCCCAGCTCCACGAGGGCCTTGCCGTAGGCTTCACGGGTCGCAATTTTCTCACTCATGGCTCAGTCCTCCAATTCCTTCAGGGCCTGCTGGCGCTGCTCCTCGTTGGGAGCCTTACCGTGCCAGCCCACCTGGTTTTCCATAAACGATACGCCCTTGCCCTTCACCGTGTGGGCGAGGATGGCCTTGGGCTTGCCGGCCGCAGCAGGCGCGCTCAGCGCCGCCTCAACGGCGTCCAGATCGTGACCGTCCACCTCGTGCAGGTCAAAGCCGAAGGCCCGCAGCTTGGCGGCCATATCGCCCAGGCTCATGACCTCGTCGTTGCTGCCGTCGATCTGCAGACCGTTGTTGTCCACGATCACCGTCAGGTTGTCCAGCTTGTAGTGAGCGGCGGACATCAGCGCCTCCCAGATCTGGCCCTCCTGGCACTCGCCGTCGCCCAGCAGGGTGAACACCTTTGTGTCCTTGCCCTGCACCTTGGCGCCCAGCGCCATGCCCACAGCGATGGAGCAGCCCTGACCCAGCGAGCCGGTGGAGGCGTCCACGCCCGGCACCTTCTTGCAGTCGGGATGACCCTGCAGGATGCTGTGCAGCTGCCGGAAGCTCTTGAACTCGTCGCGGCTGATGAAGCCCAGCTCCGCCAGCACCGCATAGTAGCAGGGGGCGGCATGGCCCTTGCTCAGCACAAAGCGGTCACGATCCTCGGCCTTGGGGTTCTTGGGATCGACGCGCATGTGGTTATAAAACACGCTGACCATCAGCTCCACCGCGGAGAGGGAGCCGCCGGGGTGACCGGAACCGGCATTCGCCGTCATGTTGATGATATCCCTGCGCACCTGCCGGCACACGCGGGAAAGCTCTGCTGTATTCATGGGGGACCTCCATTCCTTTTTGTTCCGTATAAGAGTAGCGCATTTTCGCCAAAATGTCAATGAACAGTCCGCCCCAAAACGGCATAGAATAGCCCCGGAGGGATGCAGCATGATCTTTCGGCCATACCGGCGTCTCAACGCCGTTCTGTACGCGCACCGCTGGGCCTACGGGCGCAATCCGCAGTTCTACGATTACGAGGAGATCGGCGGCGACTGCACCAATTTCGCGTCGCAGTGCATTTACGCCGGCACAGGCGTCATGAACTACACACCCATCTACGGCTGGTACTACATAAACCCCGATGACAAATCGCCCGCCTGGGCCGGGGTAGAGTATCTTCACAATTTTCTCACCCGCCCGCAGCCGTCCTTAGGCCCCACGGCACAGGTCACGGACGATCTCCGCAGCGCTATGCTGGGCGATGTGATCCAGCTGCGCTTCCGCGGCGACGTGTTCCATCACTCGCCGGTGGTGGTGCAGACCAGTCTGGACGGTTCACCGGATAAAATCCTGCTGGCAGCCCACAGCACCGACGCCGACTGGCGTCCTCTCAGCAGCTACGAATATGAGGCGTACCGCGTTCTGCACATTCTGGGCTTCTACGACGAGTAAAAAGGGGAGACGGAGGTCTATTCCTCCGTCTCTTTGTCTGTATCTTCGATTTTACCTTTCATTTTAACGACTGACAAGGGATTTGCCTTTGCAGCGACCCGCAGTGCTTCGTTGTCAATATGGGTATATATCTCCGTGGTGTTCAGGTGCTCGTGCCCCAAAACCTCCTGCACCGCCTTGACGTCCACACCGTTCTGCAGCATCAGCGTGGCCGCCGTGTGCCGCAGCTTATGGCTGGAATATCGTTCACTGTCCAGCCCCGCCGCTGACAGGTGCTTCTTCACCAGCGCGTGGACAGTGGAGCGGCTGATGCGCTTGTTCTGCCCGGACAGGAACAACGCGTTCCGGTCCCTGCCGCTGACAGGGCGGCGCACCGCCATATACCGCGCCAGCGCGTCCTTGCAGGCGTCGTTGAGATACACCACCCGAACCTTATTGCCCTTGCCCAGCACACGCAGGGCATCGTCCTGAATATCGGCGATGTCCAGCCCGATCAGCTCGGAAATACGCAGCCCGCAGTTGAGAAACAGCGTCAGGATGCAGTAATCCCGCTCCCGGTGCGGCCCATCCACCGATTCCAGCAGGGAAAGGCTCTCGTGCAGCGTCAGGTAGCGGGGGAGGGCCTTCATCTGCTTGGGCGTGTCCACATCCTTGCATGGATTTTCATCCAAAAGGTGCCGTTTGTTGCAGATATAGTTGAAAAACGACCGGATCGTGGCCAATTTGCGGGCGCGTGACGCCGCGTTCAGACCTTTGTTAGAAATTTCACTATTCTGGTGTTGCAGCCGGTCGCGGCTGAGATATGTGAGATACCCGTAGATGTCCGTCAGCGTAATGGACGCGATGAACGGTAGATCCACATCCCGGATGTCGATCTCATCCAGCCGCTTGTCCGCCAACGCCGGATCGCGGCTCTGCTTCAGATAGCGGAAGAAATTCCGCATGTCCAGATAGTATTCGTCCACCGTGCGCTGTGAATGTGCCTTGATGGTCTCGTGATAGCTGAGAAAGTCCAGCAGCAGCTGGGGCGAATCCAAACGATAGTCCATAATACATCTCCGGAATAGATTTGCGCCACAGGCGCAAAGAATACAGATACAGTTACGGCATGGCGAATAAACATCGCATCACCAAATGAGAAGAACCGGTAGAAACGTTTTTGACACGCCGCAACAGAACGCAGTGCAAGTACGTCAAAAACATACGAGGCCACAAGACCCTGCGTCTGAATGTGGTGGTTTTGACGGTTGCGGTGCGCCCGGATGCGGTGCGGTCGAAACCGTCAAAACCACCATATCCGCTCAGAAGCACCGTTTCCCCTCCACTCGATTGAACAAAATTTTTATTTTGTTCAATCGCATTTGTGTTTTAATATCCGCTCCCCTTTGGGGCGCGGTTTGACCTGCTGTGCGACATGAACAAAATAGCCGTTGTTGTTCAATCGGCTTGCGCCTGCTGCGTCCGCTTCGTCAGCTTCTCCCTTCGTCGATAGTCGGGCGGCTCCGGTTGTTCAGCACAAAGCCACCTGTGCGTTGATGATACCACACACGCCTACCGAATGTCAAATCAAACTTGACGCTTTTTCAGCTTTGCCTCCAAAAGCTGGTCTGCCATCACATCTGTCTCTTATACACATCTGACGCTGCCGACGATCGCATAAGTGTAGA